>JAISKQ010000059.1 GCA_031260865.1 Prevotella sp. | reverse complement strand
GCTTGTGACCTCGGAGGGGCTCGAACCCTCGACCCATTGATTAAGAGTCAATTGCTCTACCAGCTGAGCTACGAAGTCGTTTTTGGTTGTGCAAAAGTATAACAATTATTCTTTTTAAGAAAATATTTTCGATAAGAATCTTACAAAATCATTACTTTTGTAGCCGAAAAGAAAACACTTTTCCGTGTATCTTAGGGTCAACCACGTTAAAAACAAAGAATTATGTATAAAAATGAATCCGCGTTAGTTTTGTTCTCCGGTGGACAAGATTCCACCACTTGCCTTTATTGGGCTATTAAGAATTTCTCCTCTGTACGTACATTGTGTTTTACATACGGTCAACGCCACTCGAAAGAGGTGGAAGTGGCACAGGCGATCGCTGAAAACGCCGGCGTTCCGTTTCAGTTATTAGACGCGTCTATTATCAGCCGGTTGTCTATAAATTCGTTGACAAGCGACATTATAATGGATCAGGAAAAACCGGTTGATTCGTATCCAAACACCTTTGTTCCGGGACGAAACCTGTTATTTCTAACCTTCGCGGCGGTGGTCGCTCGCTCACACGGCATCCGTCATATTGTGACAGGCGTCTCCGAAGCGGATTACAGCGGCTATCCCGATTGCAGGGATACGTTTATCCTGTCGGCGAATGCCTCTATCAATTTGGCGATGGATGAACATTTTCAGATACACACGCCTCTGATGTGGAGAAACAAAGCGGATGTGTGGCAATTAGCCGATGAACTTGGCGTGTTCGACATTGTCCGTACTCAGACCCTGACATGCTACAACGGCGTCGTTGCTGATGGCTGTGGGCATTGCCCCTCTTGTAAGTTGCGTAAACAAGGTTTAGATAATTATTTAAAGAAAAGGAAGTAATATGAGCATAACAGGACTTAGCCATTTAGGCGGAAAGACAGAATACAAGAATGATTATGCCCCTGAAGTATTGGAAGCGTTTGAAAATAAACACCAAGATAATGACTACTGGGTGACTTTTAATTGCCCCGAATTTACCAGTTTGTGCCCCATAACAGGACAACCCGATTTCGCGACAATCCATATCAACTATCTCCCTGATGAGAAAATGGTGGAAAGCAAAAGCCTGAAATTATACTTATTCAGCTTTCGCAATCACGGCGCGTTTCACGAAGACTGTGTCAATATCATAATGAAAGACCTTATAAACCTGATGGATCCGAAATATATCGAAGTTGTCGGGTTATTTACCCCACGAGGAGGAATCAGTATCTATCCTTTCTGCAATTACGGGCGTGCCGGCTCCGAATACGAAACGCTCGCGAAAGAACGCTTGCTGAAGCACAATCCTCAATTGATTTATAAGTAAAGGAACATTAATAATATGAAGCTTTTTAAAAAGCGCTCGGATAACGCATATTAGAGGAATTTTCGCAGATAAGAATAATAATCTTAATCTGCGTTTATCTTTTATATCCGCGTCATCCGCGTGCTAAAAACACTTTTTGGGACAGTCTCATAAAAAATGAAGTTTTTACTCCGAATATGAGCAAAAACTGTCATCAAAAATAAAAAAAATTATCTAATATAGAATAGTTACGAGTTACTACGCCCTTTGGGCAGTTACAAGTTACGAGTTACAAGAGTTCTAGTTTACAAGTTTACTAGCTTGCAAGTTTACAAGAAAATTATGAATTAGGAATGGCGCAAATTGATGACGACTGAAAAGTGTTACTTTTGTTACTTTTTTGAGTAATGAGTAGTAAGTAATGAGTATACAAGAAAGAATGAAGAAAGAATGGCGCAAAGCGATGTTACCCGAAAAGTGTTACTTTTGTCACCTTTTTGAGTTATGAGTAGTAAGTAATGAGTTTTGAGTAATGAGTATACAAGAAAGAATTTAAGAATGAGGAATTACGAATTAGGAATGGCGCGAAGCGATGTAACCCGAAAACTGTTACTTTTGTCACTTTTTAGAACTCTAATAAACTAGAGTTCTTGTAAACTTGAACACTTGAATCTTGGAAACTGTTACTTTTGTCACCTTTTTCTAAATTAGCTATAAGCTTTCATCGCTTCGTCGTATTATTTGAGAGCTAAAAAAAATAAAATACGAATGATATGTGTTTTTGAGGTAAAAAAGATTTATATTTGAAGAAATAATACTAACACAAAAAAACATCGAATATGGGAATTTTTGATAAACTAAGAAATGAATTAATAGACATTATTGAATTTCTGGATAATACACAGGACACAATAGTTCATCGTTTCGAAAGGTACAATAATGAGATAAAGAATAACGCGAAACTGATTGTTCGTGAGGGACAAACGGCTGTATTTGTAAATGAAGGGCAAATAGCTGATACCTTTTCGCCCGGAACATATACGTTGAACACACAGAATCTTCCGATACTGACTACGCTCAAAGGGTGGAAATATGGTTTCAACAGTCCCTTCAAGGCGGAAGTGTATTTTGTGAATACCAAAAATTTTATTGATCAGAAATGGGGTACTAAAAATGCTATTATTCTCAACGACAACCGTTTTGGTATGGTCGAAATCAGAGCATTCGGCACTTACGCGTTCAAAGTGACGAACGCCCCTGTTTTTATCAGGGAAATAGTGGGGACAAACCAAACTTTCACAACCGAAAATATAAAAGAACAACTGAAAAGTATAATCGTCACTCGTTTTTCGGATGCCACGGCTGAATCCAATTTACCGGTCGAATTGTATGCCGCTAATTTGAATGAATTGTCGGAAGCTATATTCGGCTTTATGCGGAACGATTTTATAGCTTATGGCATGGATGTAACCAAATTCCTGATAGAGAATATCTCTATGCCGGATGAGGTGAAGAAAGAAATATTCGAGCTTAGTCGTTTGGATAAGATTGATCTGGATAAACTGATGAAGATGAAAGCCGCCAAATCGATGGAAGCCGCCGCTGAAAACCCTTCAGGAACAGCAGGCATGGGGATTGGGCTTGGCGCGGGAATGGCGATGGCTAACCAGATGACGCAGGCAATGGGCAATCAGGTGCAGAATCAGAATACTCAGGCTACGCCTCCTCCTATTCCGGGCGCGGTCGCCTATTATGTGGCTATAAACGGACAGCAATTAGGTCCTTTTGATAAAGTGGGATTGGCTAAATTGGCGCAAGATAAAACCTTGACAAAAGAATCGTTGGTTTGGAAAAATGGTCTGGCTGACT
This sequence comes from Prevotella sp., assembly GCA_031260865.1. GTDB lineage: Bacteria > Bacteroidota > Bacteroidia > Bacteroidales > Dysgonomonadaceae > Dysgonomonas. The sequence goes on along the minus strand of JAISKQ010000059.1, from coordinate 8,100 downwards.
GGGCTTCGGCGGGTAATCAGATCGATTTACAAGATTTGTGGGCTATGACGCCTCCTCCGTTGCCAAAACAGGATTAAGATATGGCGGAGGATTTTGAAAACATGCCAATGGGCAGCGACACATATCAATGCCAAAATTGTGGCGCTGCTCTGAAATATAAACCGGGAACAACTTCGCTCCATTGCGATTATTGCGGCGCGGACACTCCAATAGACGCCAAGGTGGTTGATGAGGTTCAGGAGCTTGATTTTGAGCAGTATGTTCAACAACAAGAAGAACTGAACACAAAAGCCACGAAAGTGATCAGTTGCCGTAAATGCGGCGCGGAATCGACATTCGACGAAAGCCTGAAATCGGTGGAATGTCCTTATTGCGCCACGCCGCTTATTGAATCGGACGCTTATGAGGAACGGTTGATACAGCCTTCGTATCTGTTGCCATTCAAGGTGTCTGACAATGAGATATATACACACATGTCCACATGGTTGTCGAAACGGTGGTTCGCGCCTAATAAGCTGAAATCAAAAGCATTACAATCGAACAAGCGGCAAGGGGTTTATATACCGTGCTGGACATACGATGCCCGGACAGAGACGGATTATGCCGGTCAACGCGGTGATAACTATACCATTACCGTAGGAACCGGTAAAAACAGACATACGGAAACACGCACGCGATGGTCGTATGCCGACGGGCATATTTCGTTGTTCTTTGACGACGTCATGGTTCCTGCCTCTAAGATTATTACGACGCGGGTAATGACCGAAATCAGCAATTGGGACACGATGAGTATGGTAGAAGCCGATAACCGCTTCCTGAGCGGGTTCATCACCGAGAAGTATGTCATAAATATGCAGACGGGGTTTGCCTCTGCCAAAAGTAAAATGGAGTCGGATATACAATATGCTATCCGGCAGGATATTGGAGGAGACAAGCAACGGATTGACTCCGCCAAGACGGCGTTTAGCGACATCAAGTTTAAGCTGATATTGCTGCCTGTGTACATGTCGGCTTATACCTATAACAATAAGCTATACCACTTCTTTGTGAACGGGCGGACAGGGCGCGTGACAGGAGACAGACCTTATAGCGTCATAAAAATAACACTGTCCGTCATAGCCGGTCTTATAGCATTAGCTCTGTTTATTTGGTTTATTAATAATAACTAAGGTTAAGTTAATCTTTTTTGCTGTTATTAACGATAAATGGTTCGATGCAGTTTGACCTGTATGTCTTATAGGTTTGGGTATTTAGATAATTCTTCAAGCTATTTTCATATTTGACCGCAAGTTGCTTATCGGAAGTCGCCAACCTAAAGTGATAACATAGATAATGTATATACCGTAGCATAACCGTGGCATAAGCCTTTTGCTCATCGTTTACAGCGTTTGTCAATGCTTTTTCATAGTAATCGCGAGCAATATCAGCTGTCATATAATTGCGCATCCACTCGGGCAGGCAGTCTATTTTAGAATAGTATTCATCATTAATACTCCATGAATAACGTGTCATCATCCAAGAATTACCCCAATAAGATGTGTTGAAATAAGCATCTCCCAGTTTGTTATAATAGTCGGCGCTCTTCGCCTTATCTTTATTTGCCTGTTCCTGTAAACTTATCAATTCTTTAATAAAATCGGCCTTATTAAACTTATAATCAAACTTTCGGTACTTGTTTGCTTTTAGCCCTTTCGGTACAAAAGGGTCTTCATTTAAACAATCTCCAAAAGAAAAGTTCTTTCCTTGCCAGTAATCTTGAGGCATTGAGCTAAACGTATTATAGGCAAGTTGTAAGTCATTGTTACGGAAAGCCATCGTTCCTTTCAGTTCTTTATACGCGTTGACCGAGCTTAATGATTGATTACATAAGTACTCTTCAAAAGGAGTTTTCCTTGATTTCTCCAAAAGCTCTATTAATATATCCATATCGGCGATGGTCGCGTTTTTGTCAAAGTATTCAATCGTTGTATATGTATCTCCTTGTCTGATATAGCCATACCATTCATAATACGCTCTAATTTCATTATTTCTCATTCTATAACTGTCCGATTTAAGACGCATCAGGTTACCATATACGCGATCCCCTTTTTTCAAATATTCATTAGCCAAAGACAATGTCAGTGTGTATAGCATTTGTCCATTGTTATACTCAGGCATTGATAAACGATCCAGATCCGTAATGTTTTGTAAGAAAATATCTTTGAATTTATTGGAGTTTATATCTTGCGTCTTTGTCGCCAGCCATATTGTTTCCAATTGTTTCTGCAACAGGGTAGTCGGTTCGGCTTTGTCGGAAACCATTGCCAAATATTTATTTGCATCCGCGGTATTCTCCTGTAACAAAGAGATATGGGCAAGGCTGATCGCATAAAAGTCTTTAGCTTCTCCTGTCGCTGTGGATAAAATGCTTTTGAAGAGAGATTTCAACTCATCCATATATTGCATATCAGTAACCAAGTTTTCTTCTTGCAGTTCTTTTTCTCCTTCCTCTGCATATTGGGGATGCTCTTTCTTATAGCTTTCATACCATGCGTCGTAGTAAGCGCAATGGAACGGATCGCTATTGTTAATCGAATATTTACCATAAAAAAGCGGTGTTATCAACCAATCTTCCAGCTTGTTTATTTCGCGTAGTACCAAAAAAGGGATATATTCATTTTTTGAGTCAAGGACATAAGCTTCTTTTATTTGGTCTAAAGCTCTACCCGGGTTTCGTAACGCCTGCATCGTGATAGCGACGCTTAGTTCCTTCGGTGTTAGTTCTTTTTTATTGTAATTATTATCAAAAAGCTGCACGCATCTGAACTTCTTTTCATCACTATTGTTAAATGCCTGAATGAAATAGCGGTAATGATCCGGGTCGGTGGATGGGGTTGACATTGCTCTGAAAAAAACAGCCCATACACTCATGAGATTGTTCTTATCCACTTTACCGAAATATTTATCATAAGTTTGAATTACATCGGCATATCGATTCATCTGGTAAGATAGACGGCACACCTGAAACGCGTAACGTTGTTTCAGAAATTTGGATGTCGCTTTGTTTAAGGCTGATTGAGCTTCGTTTAATAAGGTTCTTTTTACGTTTGATTGATTTACTTGATCCAAATCCCGGTTTCCATAATAATGCATCTGATCCCATTCTTCAAAGCGGCTACTGCTACCGATTTCACTTCTTTCTGCCTTTTTTGCATATAGCATATAGTTGAGCAGGTCTTTATTACCACTTTCGGTAAGGTACTTTACGAACGAATTATTCCCAAAGACTTCATTCAGCGCGTTTTCGTCGAACGCCTTTAGAAAAAGGCTTGCATCAGTGGAATACTGAATCTTATATATATCACTTATCGTAGGCTTGTTCTTGCAGGCGGCAAGCCATTCAGCGCAATTCCGATAGCGGTCATTCTCATCAGGATCGGTGGTCAAACCGGAGTCGTTAAATGAATAGTATGTTGACCATTGCGTATAGGTAAATGGCTGTAAGCATTTTAATCCCGGCAGGAGTACTCGAAACATCATTGCCCGATAATCGGTTTCTGTTTCGTAAAAACCGCAAGAATTTAGCTTCTGTAAAGGTAGGAATGATAGGCTACTTACTAAACAAGCTATATATATTTTTAATCTCATCTGTTCCATAATTTTCGATAAATGATTGATTCCAAGAAAAGAAAGTCACGCGTGAATGTTCGTCGGTAGGAATTTCTTTTTTAAGATATTCCGCCATCTTTAGCAGCTCGTCTTTTGATATTCCTTCTACTCTGATTATATCGCCTTTGCGTATGAAGAAATCGCCAACGACTTTATCCACTAATGAGCGATAGCGACCATTTCCCAAAGTTTGATATTCAATGAAATTGTCGGTATATGATTTCTCTGTCGCGTTTCCAAGCAAACCGATAAACTTTTCATTCCGGAAGAGTACAGCCCAACTGAATATCGGTAAGGCGACATCCAATTTTAAAGGGTATTTATCACCGGAAACGTATTTCTTTAACTCACTCATAGAGGCGATTGAGTTTTCCACTTCATAGTTGTTTGCCGTTTGCATATTATAGCACATCAACAGGCAACGGTCAACAGGTGGTATTCCTGCTGTTTTTGTTTGCTTATACTGCCAAAGGCGAAGAGTCACAGTTATATCCTTGCTCTCGCAGTCTTTTTTCAGTCGGTTGATGAAGTAGAAGAATTTATCTTTTGTCCCGGCTGTCCAATCACAATCTATGAGTATATCTTTATACCGGTTTTGATATTCACCCAAAAATACTTCCCTTATCGAGTCGAAGTTTATAGAGCCGTCGTAGTGCTTTTCGCGTCCGTAGTATGTATTGCTACCAAAATCATTCGTGATGTAATCTATTCTGCGTTTTATGCGTACACTGAGGGAATCCAACGCCTTTTCATTACTTTTTTCAAAGACTTTGTTTGTCAGAAAAACCGTAGGGGTAATATTAGGGGGTAGGGAATCATTACTTGTTATTGAAGCTATAGGCTTTGCTTCTCCTGTTACGGCATCCCAATCCACATCGAAATATCGAACATAAAGATGGTTAGCGGTTGTCTGGTTCCATAAAGCCGTGTCAAGTGTATAAAATGTATTCCAATAGCAAAAGGATTGCTCTCCGGATGAGTTACCTGTTTGAGAATTGCATGATGAAAATAGTACTGTACACAACAGCAACATGCGGACGAAAGATTTTGCAATCATTTTAGGTAGTAATATTCAGTTTCTTAAAAAATTTGCCAAATATATAGATATTCAGTTTACAAAACAACTGATTTTATAAGAATTTCTTGACGAAATAAGCGTATTCTTAGTCGTTAAGGAAATATCGGATGACTTCCCTGAAGAAGTAGAATGATAGTACGGACGCTACGGCTAATTTAATAACCGTTCCCGCGAGGAATCCGACAAAAGCCCCAAATCCGGCTTTCAGCGCGACAGGAAACTCTTTGTTGTCCAATAGTTCGCCTACAACGGCACACACAAAAGGCATGAATATGAATCCCCACGGCGGGAAGACAAACATCCCTAACACAATTCCAATGGCTGCTCCCCATGCGCCGTAAGAACCACCGCCCAGCTTTTTTGTTCCCCAAATAGGGATGTAATAATCCAGTACCTGAACGATGATGACAACGATAGCCCATATCACAAGGAATTGTGACGAGAAGTCTATTTTCGATGTGAATTGCAGCGATATTATGGCGAGGTAATTTAAGGGAACGCCCGGTAACGCGGGAATAACGCACCCTACAAGACCCACTACAATAAGTATAACGCCAAGTATAATAAGAATCAGATCAACTGTCATCCTCTCTAAGTTTTCACAAATATAGGAAGAAACTGTTTAGAATCACCTGGTTCCCAAAGATATATTGATGCCGCCCAAGACCGTAAAGCCGGGCATCGGGTATCCGCGCATAATCTCATACTTCTTATCCGTTAAGTTTTCTCCCTTTACAAATAGTTCCAATAGCTTAATCGGATGAAACGACGCCTTGACATTTAACAGCCCGTAATTTTCTTTTACGGCATTATCTCCGGTTACGGAATACATGTCGTTAATATATTGATAGCCTGCGCTCAGATTCCATTTTTGCAGGTGGTAGCCGGCGGAAACGAATAGCTGCTGTTTGGGAGCATATACAACAGGTTTGTCCATATCCAGATACGAGTAATTAGCTTGTAGCTGAAGATTCCTTATTGCATTCCATTTTACGCTAAATTCAATACCCCGGTTCAGTAAATCTCCCGTATTCAGGTTCATCATCTTCGTAGTGCCGTCGGCATTTTTGATCGGCATTGTTTGGATAAGGTTACTGCCGTCGGCAATGAAGCCTGTAAGTTCCGCGTATAGACGTCCGTTCAGAAATTTTTGTCCGACGGATACTTCGTAATTTATCATTCGTTCCGGTTTTAGGTCGGGGTTTGCCTGTCCCCACATGAATAATTCCCTGAGAGTAGGGCTGCGGAATCCTTTGGCAATCGAGCCTTTGATAACCGTACTTTCCACGGGACGGTATGCAAACCCGATTTGCGGAATCCATTCATTCCCAAATTCCCGGTTATATTCCAAACGTACACCTCCATTCAACGTGAGCTTTTCAAAGAGGGTCTGTTGCATAATGAGATATGTAGCTATTTCAAAGACTGATGTATCCACCATATTGGCATCAGGCCTGTTGTCTTCAAACTTGTTCCAAGCATGCCCTCCGAAACTTTTGAAGTCTATTCCGGCAGTAATAATATTCCCCAAGAATGGACGGAAATTCTGATAAAGCATCGCGCCAAAATTATTGTCTTTAGAGCGGAAGCGGTAATCTTTTGGAATGTCGCCGCCCGCGTACCCGTCATTAATCTTGTGGTCGCCAAAGTTGTAGAATAGCTTCAGCGCGCCATCGGTCTTTTCATAGTTATTCTCTAATGTGGCAGACGTTACCCCTCGTGTGATATTGGCGATATTGTCAAACATCGGAGCATCTTCCGTCCCGGGATTCCGGGCTTTGTAAGAAGCAATGCTTATGTCTCCCCACAATCTGATATTCTCGGAAAAGTTATACCCCGACCTTGCATAAGCATTGGTAATGTGAAACGCCGAATTGTCGCGATGCCCATCTGTCCTGTCGTGGTTGACTGAGACAAAACCGTCATACTTGCCTTTTTTTATCCCGGCATTTGCCATATATTTCTGAGTGTTATGCGAGCCGTACATAACGCGTCCGCTGGCGCTCCACCCATCTTTATTTTGCTTGCGTGTGATAATGTTGATCGTACCTCCCATCGCATTGCTACCGTATAATATGGATGCCGGACCACGGATTACCTCTACCTTTTCCACATCAGACGCGACGTAGGCATCGGGTAAGTGATGCCCCATTATTCCCATATATTGAGGATGTCCGTCGATGAGTATCAGCACTTCTGTTGTCGGCGAACCGCCTATGCCACGCATGGTGATTCCTCCCGAACCTCCTGATGACACGCCAAATCCGGTGATACCCCGCTCGGTGATAAACATGCCCGGCACTCTTTCGGAAAGTACGGGTAATAGCGCCGACTCGCTGCTCTCTTCAATTTCCGTCCTGTCGATGACCGAGATTGTCATCGGTACATTGTTTCTGTTTACCTGAGCGCGCGTACCTGTGACTACAACCTCGTTCAGGCTGATTGTGTCTTTTTGTGCATATCCGTTTAATGAGCAGATTGATATGAGAATGGAGAAGTATAAGTGTAAGTGTTTTCTGTCCATATTTGTTGAGTGTTATTAATTTGTGTAATCGTGTTACTTTATATCAAAAAAAATTATTCTATATATTGGTCGTCTGTTTTTGTCATCACTAATTTTCCATGGTGTATCCCCTTTAGAGCAATCAATTTGTCGGATAATTTGGTTAACCGGTACGATTGTCCTTTTATCGCGATAATGTCTAAACAAGCGGATTCGGATATTTGAAAATGCTGTATAGCCAAAATTTCTTTATGGTAACTATGCTGTATGCTTGTCATTTTATTGATAAGGTCGCGTTTGATAGGTTCATAAACTAATATAATAGCGCCTGCCACGATATTATTGCATTGCCATTTCTTCTCAACTATATTCCTTTCTATTAGCTGCCGTATTGCTTGTGAACGATTCGGAAAATTATTGGTTAACACATAGTTATCCAATGCTTCAAGTAAATCGTTTTCTAATGATACGCCAAACCGGGATACAGTCATAGTGTTACTTTTTGGTTAAATCGTGTTCAAAAGTAAGAAAAGAATATCAATAAACAATATATTGCTATTTAATATTTTATCCTTAAAGAAAAAAAATAAAAGGATATGTTTTTACGCAGTATATGGCAAAAAAGACAAAATCTCTTATTTTGCCTGAAAGACAATATTTTCATAACCACATGCAAGCAAATAGCGGCTTGCGGCGAATAAAACAAAGGGTAGATTCTGTCTGAAAAACAGGACTATGCATAAAATATCCAAGCCAAATGTATGATTTTTGTCATATACGAATCAAAATTTAATTTATAAGGCTATTATTTTTTTTTATTAAAATATTGTTGGGAAAACAATTTATTATATCTTTGTACCCGCTAACGCAA
>JAISKQ010000331.1 GCA_031260865.1 Prevotella sp. | reverse complement strand
AAAGCATCTTTTGTTCTTTCTTGATTGCCAATTGGCAATCAAGAAAGAACAAAAGACCATTCTTTTTGACCATTAAATGATTTTAATCTAAAAATACCATTCCTTTTGACCATTAAGCCAAAAAGTGACAAAAGTAACAGTTTTTTCTATCTGCTTTCTCTGTCTCTTTTTTAGTCTATTCTCTCATTGCCTTGTAACTCGTAACTTGTAACTTTTTTCCGTTTACCAGCTTGTTAGAACTCTTGTAAACTAATACACCTGTACACTCAAAACTCAAAAAGGTGACAAAAGTAACAGTTTTAGGGTTACATCGCTTCGCACCATTCTTTCTTGTAATTCGTAACTATTCCAATATTTCAAAGACCTTTTCAGCGTACAGTCAACAACTAAAGACTTATTGTTTAAAAAAGGTGACAAAAGTAACAGTAGTAAGTAGTTTACTAGATTTCAAGTTTACTAACTTGCTAGAACTCTTGTAAACTAGTACACTTGTACACTCAAAACTTAAAAAAAGGTGACAAAAGTGACAGTTTGCAGGCAACATCGCTTTGCGCCATTTTTAATTTTCTTGTAAACTTGTAAACTTGCAAGCTAGTAAAATAGAACTCTTGTCACTTGTAACTCTATACTTATTACTTACAACTCATATATTAGATAATTTTGTAAAAAAGAAATGACGGTTTTTAGCCGTTTATTGAGAGTAATCTATGTTATAAAAGGTTAAAATATTTTTGTTGAAAAACTTACTTATCACTTTATTACTCAATACTTATTACTTATTCATCCCTTTTTTCCAAATGACTTTTTCACCCAGCGCGGAACAATAAAAGCGCCTACAAACAAGTAATTATAGTAAGTAAGCAATCGCCACAACAATATTATCAGAGGCACAACTCCTGCCAACGGAATAAATTCGCTCAGGTATTGCTTAAATATAAACTCGCTGAATCCGCTGCCTCCCGGGGTCGGGCTTACCACCATCACAATCCACATTATAAACTGCCGGGCGAATACAAGCAAGTTGTCATGCACTTCAAAGAATGCCATAAACAGGGCGTTAACCACCAAATAACGTGAACTCCACGAAAGGATAGTCGCTGTGATAAGCGGCCACCAGAATGATATTCCCTTTCCCTTTATTTCGCGCGAACTGACAACTAAATCATCACCCGCCTTAACCGCGCCGCTATGCCAACGCCGGAGAAAAGGTAATCGGAATAATTTAATAATCAGCCAGCGAATCGCTTGCGGCTTAAAGAACAAACCAACTATCAATAAGGTACATAAAAGCATCTTTATCACATAAGCGACAATAAACAACACCAGCACGCCGGAACCTAAAGCCGAATGATCCGAAAACAAAGTATCGAAAGGTATAAAAATCAGAAGTATGGGAAAGGTGACAACGAAAAACATTTCGTCCAGCAATAAAGTAACAAATACCATTGCCGTGCTGCGCCCCACGGGTATTTTCTCTTTTGCCAGAAAAACCACCGCCATGGTAGAGCCGCCTACAACCGACGGAGTGATAGCCGTGCCAAACTCAGCCAGCAACGTTACTTTCAGGCACTGCTTCCACGACAATTGCTTTTCGGTAAGGTAACGGTAACGAATCGTGAAACCTATATCCCTGCCAAGCATAAAACAAAAAGCGATGAAAATCCAAAAAACTGTATGACCGGTTATTGAGATCTGCTTCAAGTCATTCCAACTAAACTCTTTGGTAAGCATATAGACGATAACCCCTACCCCGATAAAAGTAGGCAGTAATATTTTCCAGATACTAAATCCCTGCGATTCTTTTTCCATTCTCAAAATCCGTAAAACGTACAAAAATAAGAAAACATTTCGTCTTTTTCTTTTCTTTTGTACATTTACATCCCATAATAACGTACACGGAATAACAGCTATTACAAGAATGATCAGACATTACTCAGATATAACAAAAAAATTCTTTATCAATCTTTTCAACAAATACAAAAGGAGCAAGATGAAATACAGGATAGGCATCCCCGTTTGCCTTGTCCTGCTTGTCTGGTACATATTTTGTTTGCCTTCTCCCCTGTTCGATGTGCCATACAGCACCGTTGTTTCCGACAGGCACGGCGATTTGCTCGGCGCGCGTATCGCCGACGACCAGCAATGGCGTTTCCCCGCGTCCGATTCCGTACCAGACAAATACAAAATCTGCCTTATCGAATTTGAAGACAGGAGCTTCCGCTCCCATTGGGGTGTGAACCCGCTGGCAATAGCGCGCGCGATAAAACAAAACATCAGCAGCGGAAGGATCGTGAGCGGAGCAAGTACCATCACAATGCAAACCGTCCGCTTGTCGCGCAAAGAGAAACGCACATTCGGTGAAAAGTTCATAGAGATGATCCTTGCCACCCGACTGGAGTTTTCTTGTTCTAAAAACGAGATATTAAACCTTTACGCCTCACATGCCCCGATGGGCGGAAATGTGGTCGGCTTGGAAGCCGCTTCGTGGCGTTATTTCGAACATCAGGCTGCTACCTTATCATGGGCGGAAGCCGCTACTCTCGCCGTCTTACCTAATTCCCCCGGTCTGATGCACTTCGGGCGCAACAGGGATAAACTGCTGAATAAGCGGAACAAACTGCTCGAGCAACTTTACAGACGCAATATAATTGAAAAGATAGATTATGAACTTGCCCTATCCGAAGCCTTGCCTTTTCAGCCATACCCGCTGCCGCAAATAGCCCCGCATTTGGTAACAAGGCTATATCAAGAAAACAGAGGGGTACATGTCACATCCACCATAGACAGGTATCAACAGGAACGGACAGAATCTATCCTAAGCCGCTGGAACGCCGAATTTGCCCAAAACGGAGTAAAGAATATAGCGGCTATCATCTTCGACGTGGAGAAGAATGAGGTGTTGGCATATTGCGGAAATGTGGACTTTGAAAAAAACATATCGGCTAACCAAGTGGATGTTATACAGGCACCTCGCAGCACAGGAAGCATCCTCAAACCGTTTTTATACTGCGCCATGTTGCAGGAAGGAGAATTATTACCCGGTCAGTTGCTGCCCGATGTACCCATCAATCTCAGAGGTTTCGCACCCAAGAACTTCAGCCTGCAATACGACGGAGCCGTACACGCGTCGGAGGCGCTCGCCCGATCGCTCAATGTGCCTTTTGTCGTATCGTTGCGCAACTATAGCGTCCCCAAGTTCTACAACCTGCTGAAAAAAGCCGGGATGAGCACGCTCAACCGCTCCGCCGACAATTACGGGCTGTCGCTTATACTGGGGGGCGCAGAAGGCAAATTATGGGACATAAGTTGCATGTACCTGCAAATGGCGCAACGGCTCAATACGTTCAACGAAAACGGCAGATATTATGAAATGAAGCAACCTTCATATATATTGAATGACGACAACAATGAGAAAGGCGACAGAATCCGCGACCCTCTATTCTCAGCGGGAGCTATTTGGCTGACATTTGACGCATTGACCAACGTCAACCGTCCCGAAGAAATAGACTGGCGTTCCATTCCGTCTATCCGTAAGATAGCATGGAAAACAGGAACCAGTTTCGGATTCAGGGATGGTTGGGCAGTAGGCGCAAGTTCCAAATATGTAGTCGGCGTGTGGGTAGGAAACTCCGATGGAGAAGGTCGTCCCGGTCTCACAGGCGCGCGAACGGCAGGCATGGTCATGTTCGACATCTTTAATTCGTTGCCTCACAGCCGTTGGTTTGGACGTCCCGACGCGGATTTGGCACAAGCCGAAATATGCCGCGAGAGCGGATGCCTGAAAGGGATGAATTGCCCCGAAACAGAGATAGATACGGTTTGGATATGCAAGAAAGGGCTGAACGCGTCCGTTTGCTCTTATCACAAGCTCATCCACTTATCGGAAGACATGCGCTACCAGGTGTATGAAGACTGCGCCGGAAGCCGTGGAATCAT
>JAISKQ010000290.1 GCA_031260865.1 Prevotella sp. | reverse complement strand
GAGCATACTTTGATAAAGGCAAAACTTAGCATACCAAAGACAATACCTTCCGCTATGCTGTATGTGAAAGGCATAAACACAATGGTCAGAAAAGCCGGAAGCCCTTCGCTCATATCGCTGAAATTTATTTTAGCCACGGACGAAATCATAAATAGCCCTACAATAATCAACGCAGGAGCTGTAGCCGCCGTTGGAACCATCAGGAACAATGGTGCGAGGAATAAAGCCAAGGCAAACATAAAAGCTGTGCTTACCGCCGTTAGTCCGGTTCTGCCTCCCGAAGCCACTCCCGAAGCGCTTTCGACGTATGATGTAATGGTGCTTGTGCCTAATACCGCACCAACTGTTGTGCCAAGAGCATCAGCAAACAAGGCTTTTTTCATTTGGGGGAAGTTTCCATTTTCATCGGCTAATCCGGCTTTAGAGACCACGCCGATAAGCGTGCCTACCGTATCGAATAAGTTTACAAACAAGAATGTGAATACAACAATCAACATCTTGAGTGTAAGTATATTTTCCCATTCAAATTTCGCGAATATAGGCGCGATAGAAGGCGGCAAACTAAAAATCGATGTGTCGGGAAGCCTTACGTCCCCTAAGATAACACCGAATACTGTGGCTACTATAATACCTATCAGGATAGAACCATTTACATTTCTTACAAATAATACACCTGTCACTAACAATCCCAAGAAGGCTATCCATACACTATGCTGCGAAAAATCGCCGATAGACATTAATGTGTTTTCATTTGCCACAACGATTCCCGCGCCTTTCAGCCCTATCAGGGTGATAAACAATCCGATTCCGACGGGTATGGCGTCTTTCAACACTTTGGGAATACTTTTTACAATCAACTCGCGCACATTGAAGAATGTGAGGAGGATAAATATAATTCCTTCGATGAATACGGCTGTTAAAGCCATTTGCCAAGAATATCCCATTCCCAGAACCACGGAAAACGCGAAGAAACTGTTCAAACCCATGCCCGGAGCTTGCGCTATCGGCAATTTAGCCCATAATGCCATCAACAAAGTGGCAAATATGGTTGCTAAAGCGGTGGTTGTGAACAGGGCGTCTTTATCCATTCCTGTTTTTGATAAAATATCCGGATTCACTATCAGAACATAGGACATCGTAAGAAATGTGATAAGCCCGGCTATAAGCTCTTTGCGGATAGTGGTATTATTCGCGGACAGATTAAAGAATTTTTCTAATATATTTTTCATTTTCGTTCTTTTAGTTACAAGTTACTATGCCCTTCGGGCAGTTACGAGTTTCAAGTAGTAAACTTGAATTCCAGTAAACTATTTACTGTTAAAAGTTCCACTTAGCGGCGATAGTCGGATTTATATAAGGCTCATTCAGATGACTTCCATCTGTAGCGTTAATGAAATTGTTGCTAATTTCTATTTCCGTACCAAAAGATAAGTTCGGCGTAACATTATACCAGAACTGAGGTTCGGTAAGCAAAACGAAATGTTTTCCGCTAGGTCCTGCACCATGCGTTGTGTTTTTGTTCTGAGTCCATAAATCGAGGAAACCCGAAAGCGTTACTTTGTTGTTAAACAAATTAGTTCCCCACGTTACAGTCCATTGCACGTCATTGCTGACTTTTTCAAAGGCATTGTATTTATAGACTAAATATGTTCCCAAATTCACACCTTTTATATTCGTGGAATAAGAGGGTCCCACCAGATAAGCGTTGGCTATGGAGAATCCGAAATTTTTGGCATTACCAACTCCCCCGTTAAATTCGACATGGGCCATTACTGGGCTTTTTCCCAACTTCAGGTCGCGGGATATTTCCAAATACATCGTTCCTATATTACCTCTGCTCTGATTGAAATCCAAATCGACAAACATATAGGTCGAACCCCATTTGTCAGGCTTGAATATCTCGAATGTCGCTGTGAAATAATTCTTTTCGGATATTTTATCCCCGTGCAAGGCATGACGCGGGTCAAAATGCAATTGTAGATTTTGGGAATATACCGCAAAAGAAGACACTAATAAAACTAAAGTGAAAATTGTTCTTTTTAGCATTGTTGTACTGATTTTATTAATTAAGATACAAAAATATATAAAAAACAAAAGCAAATAAATAGCTGTATTTATTTAACAAAAGTTTCTTGAGGTTGCAGACCAATGAGGGGTAAAAATAGCTGCGGTATTTTGGCATACGTAACCTATGACATCGCTTTACCAACTTCTATAAACAGTTGTCATTGCTTCGAGTCGCTAAAAACTAACAGCTGTTTACTTACTTCCGTTTTTGAACCTTTTTATTTTATAAATTGTTAAATTATGTCTGAAATTTAATCTTACTTTGTGTATATATAAAAAAGACTATCTACTTTTGTATGATGGTTGCATAAACAATTAAATTAGTTAACGATAATATGAAAAAAGGCTGTGGAATAATCCTTTTCTTTATACTTGCTTCCGCTTCAACGATAACAGCTCAACAGCTTTTGAGTCTGGAACAATGCAGGCAATTGGCGATAGAAAACAATAAAGCCCTCAAAATAGCATCCGAACAGGAAAAGATAGCGTATTACGAGAAAAAGGACGCCATGACGAAGTTTTTCCCTGAGTTCTCTTTTATTGGAGGCTATCTGCACAATCAGAAGAACTTGCATCTGATACCGTCGTCTGTTATTCCCGCGTCCATCCCTCTCCCGATAGAAATACCGGGAATAGGCAGCAGTATCCCTATCGACGAAAGCATCAGAAACAAGGTATGGGATTTGGGTAAAGTTGACATCCAAAATATATGGGCAGGAGGTTTTACCTTGACCCAACCCTTATTTATGGGTGGTAAGATTGTCGCCTACAACGATCTGCGGTCTTATGCCCAAGAGTTGGCTAAATCCATGAAAGAGACGCAGATGACAGAAGTCATAGTGGAGGTAGATAACGCTTATTGGCAGGTGGTGTCCGTCGCCAACAAAAAAAAGCTGGCTGAGTCTTATGTACAGCTCATGCAAAAAATAGACTCGGATGTTTCCGCGATGGAAGAAGAAGGGGTAGCGACCAAAGCCGACCGATTATCCGTAAATGTGAAACTAAATGAAGCCGAAATGACCCTTACCAAAGCGGAAAACGGATTAAGCCTCGCCAAGATGCTTCTATCCCAAATCTGCGGATTGGAAATAAGCGATCAAATCACATTGAAAGATGAAGATATTACAAACCTCCTTGTTCGTGAAAGCGCCGACATCATACCGAATGTGGATGAAGCGATAGCCAACAGGACTGAAATAAAGAGCCTCCAATTAGCAACTAAAATTTATGGAAAGAAAGAAAAAATAGCATTGGCGGACTTTATGCCGAATGTGGCTCTTTCTGCGAACTATATCTGGACAAACCCAAATCTGTTTGACGGGTTTGAGAAGAAGTTCGGAGGTATGTGGAACGTAGGGCTAATCTTAAAAGTACCGCTAAACTTTGTCTCCAACTCCGCTAAACTAAACGCGGCAAAGGCTGAGACCCGTATCAAGCAATTTGAAATGGAAGACGCCAAGGAGAAAATTAAGCTGCAAGTTAATCAATCGGCTTATAAACTAACCGAAGCGAATAAACAGCTTGTAGCGGCGCAAAAAAACACAGAGAAAGCAAACGAAAACCTTCGCTATGCTAATGTCGGTTTTGAAGAAGGCGTAATATCTTCGTCGGATGTGATCGGGGCGCACACGGCATGGCTATCGGCTCATTCCGAACTGATAGACGCCCAGATAAACATTATCTTGTGCCGGATATATTTGGATAAAGCTTTGGGTAGAAAATTACAATAACAATATATACAACATAGAAATATGGATACAGCAAATAAAAAAACAGGTTCTAAACTGATTCCCATACTGGTCTTCGCGGCAGTTATTATCATAGTCGCTTTATATGGCTTCTTCTTCCTCAATCAGGAAGATAACATCATACAAGGTGAAGCCGACGTCACGGAAGTACGCATATCCAGCAAAGTGCCCGGGCGCATTGCCGAATACAAGGTGGAGGAAGGCAGTTATGTAAAGAAAGGCGATACGTTGGCTATTTTGAGCATACCCGATATCGACGCTAAATTGGCTCAGGCAAGCGCGGCCGAACAAGGCGCTGCCGCGCAGAACCAGAAGGCGATAAAAGGCGCTCGCGTAGAGCAGATACAAGGCGCGTTTGAAATGTGGCAAAAAGCAAAGGTAGGAACGGAGATTATGCAAAAGTCATTTACCCGTGTGCAAAACCTGTTTGACAAAGGGGTTGTGACCGCCCAAAAACGGGATGAAGCGGAAGCGCAATATAATGCCGCCGTGGCAACCGAAAAAGCGGCAAAATCGCAGTACAACATGGCTATGAACGGCGCGGAAAGAGAAGATAAAGAAGCTGCCATGGCATTGCTGGACAGAGCAAAAGGCGCGGTGGCGGAAGTTTCATCATACATCTCCGAAAGCTATCTGATTTCTCCAATCGACGGGAAAGTAACCGAGAAATTCCCGAACGAAGGAGAATTAGTCGGCTCGGGCGCGCCGATAATGAATGTAGCCAAATTAGACGATAAATGGGGTTCGTTCAATATCCGGGAAGACCGCTTGAAGAACTATAAAGACATCGGTAAAACATTCAAAGCATACGTGCCTGCCTTGGATCAGGACGTGGAGATGACGGTGTATTATGTGAAGGATTTGGGTTCGTATGCCGCGTGGAAAGCGACAAAAACCACCGGGCAATACGATAGGAAGACCTTTGAGGTAAAAGCCCGTTTCAAAGATAAATCAATAGATGTGCTTCCCGGAATGTCTCTGATTATAAAAGAATAGGAAATGAATTCCGAGACAGGCATATTGGCTATATTCAAACGGGAATGGATTCGCGTCGCGTCCTCCAAAATATGTATTTGGGGTATATTTGTCGCGCTTTTTCTATCCACGTTTATTTTAATGTGGATGATGAACAGCGGATTGCCGTCCCGCATACCTATCGCCGTGGTCGATTTGGACAACACAACGACGTCGCGCGCGCTTATCCGTCAGTTAGACGCCTTCGAAAAGACGGACATCAAGTATAAAAGCCTATCGTTCAAAGATGCCAGGCATCAAATGGAGCGGATGGAAATTTATGCCATACTCACGATTCCTGAAGATTTTACCAAAGACGCCATATCGGGAAACCGTCCCAAATTAGTTTATTACACCAATAATGCTTT
>JAISKQ010000167.1 GCA_031260865.1 Prevotella sp. | reverse complement strand
TAGCTAAAAAGGTATGCTCTCTAACGAGAGCAGAGGTTAGCGGTTGACCATTTTTGTACAGTACGCTGAGCGTACTGCCTAGTTAGGTGTGCTCTCCAATGAGAGCCTCTTTAGTCAATACAGCCATCAGAAAGTCCTCCTTCCTTAGTGATTGAGGGGTTTTTGTTCAAAAAAGGTGACAAAAGTAACACTTTTCAGGTAACACCGCTTTGCGCTATTCCTCTTCATTTTCTCGTAACTTGTAACTGCATCCATCATTTCAAAGACCACTTCAATCATCGCTTTGCGCCACGAATGGTTTATTGTTCAAAAAAGGTGACAAAAGTAACAAAAGTAACCGTTTTCAGAAGTCCTGTCTTTCAGACAGCGTTTGTTCTTTATTTCATTTACCGTAAGCCGCGCTTTGCTTGCATACGGTTATGAAAATGCTGCCCTTCGGGCAAGATTTCAGTCTTCAATAAGTAGCCAACCGCTAATTTGTACAAAAAGGTGACAAAAGTAACAGTTTTCAAAAGTCCTTTTTTTCAGACAGCGTGGTTTTTTTTTGTTGGCTATTTTTCCTGCGCGCAATCACAGATTGCTTGCCTTCCTTTTGCCCAAAGCCGCAAAAGGAAGCAAAAACGCTTTAACGCCAACTTCATCTGCCGACCCGCCACGGGCTTAAAGGCTAAACGAAAAAACTCGCTCCAAACGCTGTTATATCCGAATCGGCAGTTAAGCTCAAACACGTTTTCGTTTTACGCCTTTTTCGCCCTGCGGGTGCCCCGTCCATGAAGTAAACGGCGTTGGCTGACGCCCGACGAGACCTCGATGACGCGTTAGTATAATGAAATAGAACCAATAAAAATTTAAACAGACTCTTAAAACTTTAAAAAGGTGACAAAAGTAACACTTTTCTCCATCTGCTTTCTCTGTCTCTTTTTTCTCCATATTCTCTTTACTTAAAACTCATTACTCAAAACTTCCAACTCATATATAGATAATTTCGTTTTTAAAACATAACATATTTAGGCGTTTTTTGTCCCCAAAAAATGATTTTTTTTCTCGTTTCTCGTAACTCTCATAATCAGAATAAATTCCAAGCCTTCCCGAACTTTTATAAATTATTTGTCAGGTTAGAGCAGGATGCAATTTAGATTCCTTCACAAGAATCCGGCTTACCCCTGTCTATGTACGGATTATAAAAAAAGAGGCTGCCTCTGTTATTGAGGCAACCTCCTATGATTATCATCCCCGAAAGGGAGCTTAGTTAACTTTCTTTATCCATTCGCACGCGTTCACAAATGCTTCCAGCCAAGGAGTGAAATCATCCTTACGGCGTTCAAACGGATAATGTCCGCACTGCCAAGGGAACAAAGAGCGTTCCAAGTGAGGCATAATCGCCAGATGACGACCATCCGTGGAAACAACACCCGCCACATTGTAATCCGAACCGTTCGGGTTGCCCGGATATTCATCATAAATATATTTGGCGACAATATTATATTCCGATTCAGTCTTAGGCATTGAAAAACGTCCTTCGCCATGCGCTACCCAAATGCCGAGTTTGCTGCCCGATAGAGAACCGAACATCACCGACTTGTTTTCAGGAATCTCCACACTGACAAAGGTAGATTCAAATTTGCGCGAGGCATTATGTTCCATCTTCGGTTTCACATCATGCTCTGGATATACCAAGCCTAATTCTATCATCAACTGGCATCCGTTGCAGACGCCAAGGCTCAATGTATCCTTACGTTGATAGAATTTCCGTAATGTTTCTTTGGCTTTCTCGTTATACATAAAACTACCCGCCCAGCCTTTCGCTGAACCAAGGACGTCCGAATTAGAGAACCCACCGCAGAAAACAATCAGGTTAATATCATCAAGCGTTTCTCTGCCCGACGCCAAGTCTGTCATGTGCACATCTTTCACGTCGAATCCGGCAAGATACAGGGAATAAGCCATTTCGCGTTCTCCATTTGTTCCCTTTTCGCGGATAATAGCCGCCTTTACGCCGGTCTGGTTCTTTCTATCCGGCTCGATGCCAAATTGGGAAAATCGTCCGGTAAAGGCAGGGTTGATTTTAAATTGGAGCGGTTGGTTTTTATAATTCCCGAACCGTTCGGCGGCAGGTTTTTCGCCGGATTGCTTTTTATCCAATAAATAGGATGGTTCGAACCAAACGTCGCGAAGTTCGTCGATGTTAAATTCTTGACTGAAAGCGTCTTTCTGAATAACCATTTTCCTTTCTTCTATCGGTCTGGCGATGATAGCAAAGCCAATGCCGTAATCATCCAGTATTTTTTCCACCAAATGATGATGTTTCACCTGAATAAGGATACCCGGATTTTCGGAGAACAAGACTTTTATCAAATCGGCATGATGAAGTTTATCCAGACGGGCTTCTAATCCGCCTTGTGGATTTGCAAAACACATTTCCAACATCGCGGTAACAAGACCTCCCGCCGAAATATCATGTCCTGCCAATATAAGCCCTCTATCAATCAGTTCCTGAACGGCGTTAAAGGCATTCTTAAAATATTCAGCGTCGGTCACTGTCGGCGCTTCTTCGCCCAATTTGCTCATTGTCTGGGCAAAAGCAGAACCGCCCAATTTGAATGTATCGAAAGAGAAATCGATGTAATAGAGGTAAGTCCCTTTGATATAAGCTAATACGGGAGATACGATCTTT
Organism: Prevotella sp.; assembly: GCA_031260865.1. Taxonomy (GTDB): domain Bacteria; phylum Bacteroidota; class Bacteroidia; order Bacteroidales; family Dysgonomonadaceae; genus Dysgonomonas. Next base: position 16,076 of record JAISKQ010000167.1, on the reverse strand, counting down.
CGGATATTTTTTACTTCGCCGGCGGCGGAAATAATAACCGTTCCGGGAGAATAAACCTTGTCGTCTCCATATTTCTGCGTCATTGACAACGAATCTTTTCCCGTAGGGATATTTATGCCTAATTCACAAGCAAAATCGGAACAGGCTTCAACCGCTTTATATAAGCGGGCGTCTTCGCCCGGATTTTTACAAGGCCACATCCAGTTAGCACTCAATGATATACCTTTAAGCCCGTCTTCTATCGGAGCGAAAATTATATTTGTCAGCGATTCCGCGATAGCCAGTATCGAACCGGCGGCAGGATCAATCATCGCCGCCTGCGGAGCATGACCGATAGATGTAGCGATACCTACTTTCCCTTTATAGTCGAGGGCGACCGCGCCGAGGTCGCTCAGCGGCAATTGTATTTCACCTTGTGTCTGCTGACGAGCCACCTTGCCTGTCACCGAGCGGTCAACTTTGTTTGTCAACCAGTCTTTACAGGCGACAGCCTCAAGCTGTAAAACATTCTTTATATAATCTTCCAACTTGGATAAGTCGTATTCCGGGTTGGTATATGTTTCTTCTATCGTTTCGTCGCGCATGATTGTGCGGGGAGCTTTTCCGAAGAAATCCTCTAATTTAAGGTCGATAGGGCATTTGCCATCCGCCTGTTCAAAGACAAATTTCATATCATCGGTGGTTTCGCCCACAACGTATATAGGGGAACGTTCGCGCTCCGAAATATGTTTGATTCTTTCCGTGGCGTCTTCGGGGATAAGCAATCCCATTCGTTCCTGACTTTCGTTACCCACAATCTCTTTGGATGATAGGGTAGGGTCGCCTATCGGAAGTTTGGATATATAGATCTTACCGCCGGTAGCTTCCACCAGTTCCGACAAGCAGTTCAGGTGTCCTCCCGCGCCGTGGTCGTGGATAGATACGATAGGGTTGTTATCCGATTCGGCTAAAGCGCGGATAACATTTGCCGTACGTTTTTGCATTTCCGGATTCGCGCGTTGCACGGCGTTCAGTTCTATTCCGCTCGAATACTGTCCTGTATCCACCGATGAAACAGCTCCGCCGCCCATGCCGATACGGTAATTATCTCCTCCGAGAACGACCACCTTTTCGCCCGGTTTTGGTTCGCCTTTCAGCGCGTCGCGTTTGTTCGCGTAGCCAACGCCGCCGGCAAGCATGATTACTTTATCGTAAGCGAAATTTTTTCGGTTTTCTTCATGTTCAAATGTAAGCAACGAGCCGCAAATAAGCGGTTGACCAAATTTATTACCAAAGTCGGAAGCTCCGTTCGACGCTTTTATCAGAATCTCTTCGGGAGTTTGGTATAACCAAGGTCTTTCGGGTATCGCTTCTTCCCAAGCCTTTCCTGCTTTCGCGCGGGGATAGGAAGTCATGTAAACGGCTGTGCCCGCGATAGGCAACGATGCTTTACCTCCGCCAAGACGGTCGCGGATTTCGCCTCCCGAACCTGTCGCCGCGCCATTGAAAGGCTCGACGGTAGTAGGGAAGTTGTGTGTTTCCGCTTTTAACGAGATAACCGATTTGATTGTCTTCGTCTGGAAATAACTTGGTTTTTCCCCATCGGTTGGGGCAAATTGTTCGATTTCGGGTCCCGCATTGAATGCCACATTATCCTTATATGCCGAAACCAATTTATTCGGATTGATTTGGGACGTCTTTTTTATCAGTTTAAACAGCGAACTTTCTTTCTCTTCTCCGTCGATAATGAATATTCCATTGAAAATTTTATGACGGCAATGTTCCGAATTTACCTGCGAAAAGCCAAAAACTTCACTGTCTGTCAGTTTTCTGCCAAGGCGGTTACTTACGCTATTCAGGTATTCAATTTCATCTTCGCTGAGAGCCAGTCCTTCCTGCTTGTTATATGCTTCAATATTATCAATTTCAACAATCGGGTCAGGTTGTTTATTTATCGTAAACACCTCTTGATTCAGACCATCATACACACGCTGAAGCATAGGGTCATGCTCTGCGTTATTGTCGGATACAGGGAAAAATTCCTCGATACGGACAATGCCTTCAATACCCATATTCTGAGTTATTTCAACCGCGTTTGTACTCCATGGAGTAATCATTTCGCGGCGAGGTCCGACAAAAAAGCCGGAAATTTTATCCGTTTCAAGCAAAGAGGCTTCGCTGAAAGCCCATGACAGGCGTTGGATAAAGTCATTGTTAAGTGTCGAGTTTGTTTGAACAGCAATAATGCTTTTAGAAGGGGTTTGAAAGAAGGAAACCATATTTATTCCAAGTTAATTTCAAGTTAATATTTGACGCTATAATAGGCAGACAAAGTTAATGAAAAAAGGTGAAATAAGTATAGGATGATATGAATTAAGAATTTATAATTAAGAATTTAGAGTGATTTTTAAAATTTCCGAAGGGGACTTTCGCAAAGCGGCACTTTTCCGATAATAGAAGAGACGAGGCGTGCCGCGTCTGTATAGTTTATTGATTACGTATGCTTTAATTTTGACTTTGGGGATTGAAGGGGCTACTTTTTCACCCACATCAATTGTCCCAGATTTAATACAATCTTGCCGGAAACATCCGTAATAAAATCGTAGCCGATACTATAAGCCGATTTTCCCCTTACACTGAATCGGTTATATCCCTGCGGGGTCAATGGGCAATCGGGAAATATATCCTGCAAATAAGTAGAATAGAGATTTCCGTCTTTTATGTAAATTTCGAGGTTGCCATACCCTCCGACCAGCTCGTAAGCACCCGCGAGTTCGTTGATGCTGAAGGCGGCTTTTTTGTTGTATAGGGGTGTGATTAGTTGATTAAACATACTGTGCATTTTAGAAAACTCAAAGTTGGTTGTGTTTGTCAGTATGACCCATCCTATCTTCAGTTCGGTATTAAACGCTATAAAGCCGCGATGTCCCAGCATGGAACCTTCATGCAATACAAACGGATAAGACGGTTTCCACGCGATGTTGAAAGTTTGCATCATCGCTTTGTGGTTATCGGAAAGGACGGTGGAATTATCCGTAAACTGGAAACATATAAATTTGGCAAGGTCTGTCGCCGTGGAGTACATACCTCCTGCGTACAAAGCGGAGTTGGGTACAAATACAGGCGTCTCTGTAAACGATTTCAGGTTATCGTTGTACCAATATCCTTTAGCGAGAAAACGTTGGATTCCGGGTTCGTCGGTAAAACCGGTGTCGTTCATCCCCAGAGGTTTACATATATTATTGATTATATATGTGGCAAAATCATCTTTTGCCGCCCTTTCCAACGCTATGCCCAAGATGGAATATCCCATATTGGAATAACGCCTGTCTCCATAGCCGCGCAACTGGTATTTAGGATATTCGGTTTCTGTGAATTTCAATGATTGCAGAAACTCCTCTTTTGAAGACATGCTCAACGTTGAATCTCCTGTTTCGGTCGCCATCCATTTATCCGCTTTTTCCGCGAAAAGAATATCCGCCTGTGTGTTTCGTGGAAGCCCGGCGGTATGAGTCGCCAGTTGCAATAACGAGGTTGTTCCGGTTTTGGAACCCTCCAATTCGGGCACATATTTGATTGCGTCATCATCGAGCGACACAATGCCTCTTTCTTTCAACTGCATAAGCATTGTCGCCGTAAACGTTTTCGTTACGGACAAAATCGGATATTTTGAATTTCCATCGGCAGGCGTTTTACGCTCCAGATCGGTATATCCCAACGATTGGCTGAAGATTATATCTTTGTCGTGAACGATTGCCACGCTTATCGCTGGTGATTGATACCTGTCCTTAAACCCCTCGATAATTCGTCCTAATTCTGTTGTTACCGAGTCGGATAGGTTTTGCCCTTGGCAAATACAGGGAAATATCAGTCCTGATAGAATGTAAAAGAATAGTCTTTTCATAAATTCGAGATTTATATATTTGACTATATTTTTTACAAAAGGTTACAAAAACAGGTAAAAAAAGATGTCGTCAATCACAAGTAAAAAGTAATGAGTAGTAGGTATTTGAAAAATCAAAACTTTCTACTCATTACTTACTGTCTAATCACCTAATATCTAAAACTTAATACTTAATACTCAATACTCAATACTTCCTGCTCATATCACAATTCTTCGAACCGACCTTGGAAGAAGCGGAGATATTTCGGTTCGTAAATCATCTTTAAACCCCTTGCTTTATCCCTGTCTTTATACATTTCGATGATGCTCCATGCCGCTACATCAAAATGGGCTTGTGTATATACGCGGCGAGGGATTGTCAAGCGGACGAGTTCCAGCTCAGGGAAATAATGGTCTCCCGTTTCTTTATTCCTTCCGGCAGACACGATTCCTCGTTCCATACCTCTAACGCCACATTCTATATATATATCCGCCGCTAATTTTTGCGCCGTGAACTGGTTTTGAGGAATATGCGGATAAAATTTCTTAGCGTCGATAAATACTCCATGCCCGCCTATCGGCAACACAATAGGGATTCCTGCTTCGTGTAACAGTTTGCCGAAGTATTCCACCTGCCTTACCCGCGAAGCGATGTTTTCATCCTGAACGGCCTCAATCAACCCTTGAGCCATCGCTTCCATATCGCGTCCGGCAAGTCCTCCGTAGGTAGGCATTCCTTCATAGACGACTATTAAACTGCGAAGTTCATCATACAGTTCGGGATCATTACACATGACCAATCCGCCGATATTCACATACAGGTCTTTTTTAGCGCTGACTGTGGCAGCGTCGCTGTATAAGCAAAATTCACGATTTATATCTTCTACGCTTTTGTCTTTGTAGCCTTCTTCACGCTGTTGGATAAAGTAAGCGTTCTCTATATTTCGGGTCGCGTCCAAAACCACTTTGATACCATGCTTATGAGACAATTCCGACACGGCTTTCATATTCGCCATGCTTACAGGTTGCCCGCCGGCTAAGTTCACAGGCGCGCCAATGGTAATATACGCTATGTTTTCCGCTCCTTTTTCTTTTATCAGCCGTTCGTATTTTTCCAAATCAACATTTCCCTTGAACGGGTGATCCGATTGGCTTTTGTGCGCTTCGTCGATAATGACATCGGCGAATGTGCCTCCGGCTATTTCCTGATGCTGGCGCGTAGTGGTGAAATACATATTTCCGGCTACGTATTGTCCCGGGGTAATCATACATTTGCTTAACAAATTTTCGGCTCCACGTCCCTGATGGGTAGGCAAAATATACTGGTAGCCATAATATTTTTTACATACTTCTTCCAAGCGATAATAACTGCGACTGCCCGCGTAAGCTTCATCTCCAATCATCATTTTCGACCATTGCATGTCGCTCATAGCATTTGTGCCGCTATCGGTGAGCAAATCAATATAAACGTCATCGGCGCGGAGGAGGAAGGTGTTCCATCCGGCTTCTTTCATACATTTCAAACGGTGTTCTCTTGTTGTAGTTTTCAGCGGTTCTACGACTTTGATTCGATAGGGCTCTGCCCAAGGTTTTTCAGAAAATGCCATACTTGTAGATTTTAGATTTAAATTCTATTTTGTCAAAAAAAAATAAAAGGCTAAGATTATAGACTATCTATTTGATAAATCAGATAATGTATATCAACAAATATAAGATATTTTATTGATATAAACAGAAAATAAAAGTAAAAATACTTTCAATTTATTATTTTAAGTCATTAGCTTTATGAATAATCAACAGTCAGCATCTATAAACTGACAGCTGATTTATCATCCGTTCATCGGGAAATAACCTTGGTTCATCGATTTATATTTGTTTGTGTCGATCTATGAATGTACCTTTATTTCTGAAAATTAGATGAATAATTATAAAACATCATTTTATGGAAACAAATTCAAATGAAAAATATCTTTTCAAAAGAGGTTGGAAAGGTAATGGTTCTGGGCTTGCTCTTTTCCTGATAATTTTTGGCAGTATCTTTTTATTATTCAACTTGGGCATAATCCCAAAGGAATATAAATCGATTGTGATTTCATGGAAAATGATTTTAATAATCATTGGGTTGTGGATGTTGATAAAAAGGCAATACATTAGCGGACTCGTATTAATAGGCGTGGGTGTCTTTTTCCTGTATCCTGCTTTGTGCGAGGTATTCCCTGAATACTTCGGGAGAGTCGATATAGATATTAAGACATACTGGCCTGTTATATTAATCGTAATCGGTATTTTATTGATTAAAGGTCATTTTCACCCACTTAAACCGAGAGACCGGACTTATGTCCACCATGACGGAAGATCACGGGATATTAATAGCGGTGATTATATTGAGAAAAATATGGTATTCGGCAGCTCGGAGCAAATTATATTGTCGCAGGATTTCCAAGGAGGGGAATTGAACACTGTGTTTGGCGAACTGATTATAGACCTTAGAAAGGCTAAACCGGCAAATGGTGTAGCCAACATGGAAATTAATACGGTATTCGGTAGCCTTATTATATATGTCCCATCCGATTGGTCTGTGCAAATAAAAAGCAGTACCATGTTAGGCTCGTTTCAGGATAAAAGATATTCTATTGATAACAACCCGACGACTGAATCAACGCCATTGCTTATTATCGAAGGAAATAGTATATTTGGAAGTGGAGAAATAAGAAACTAAGGAAATCGCGGAGCTATTTATTATAATCAACAGTAGTAAATAGTTTACTGGAATTTAAGTTTGATAGAGTTCTAAAAACGAGTAAAATAGAACTCTTGTAACTCGTGACTTAACTATGAAATATAGACAGGCAATTTATCTATATCTGTTTATCGCGTTATTAACAAGCGTGGTCATATATGTGGTTTTTAAGCCTATAACGGAGGGCTTGGAATCGGCATTGATAAAGGATGCCGTTATATCAGGCTTTATATTGTCGGGTTTATTATTCTTGCTGAAAAACATAGTGAAATACAGTCATTTTTCACAGTTTCAGCTTAGACAAAGGCTTATAAACCACAGCGCTTTAGCGATTTTGTTCGTGGTGTGCTGGATAGGATTGGAGTATGGGACGCTCTATGTCTTACTACCAAATGAATGGGATTCCTTTCTCCCAACGATCGGAGTACGCATTGTGTTTGCCTTTTTGATTTATACTTTTGCCGTCTTAATTGATACGAAGATATATACTCCTTCAGCGATAGATTTGGAAGAAGAAAGAGAAGAAACGCCGGAAGAAATAAAATTGGGAAAGCCGTCCGCGAATATAGAAAAGGTCGGGTTTATAGCCGTGAAAAATGGTCAGAAGATAGATGTCGTATTGATTTCGGAAATAATATACTTACAAGCCGAGGGCGATTATGTAATGATACATTCCACAAAAGGTAAATTTCTGAAGGAGCAAACAATGAAATCCTTTGAAAGCATGCTTCCCGCGGATAAATTCGTCCGCGTGCATCGTTCCAGTATTGTCAACATCGGTTATATCGCCCAAATCGAACTCTATGATAAACAGAGCCAACTCTTGAAGTTAAAGAATGGTGGGCAGGTGCGGATAAGCCTAAGCGGATATAAGACTCTGAAAAAGATACTTGGATTATAAGAAGGGCTGACTTTTTTCACTTTTCTTTCGGCTTAATATATCCAATCGGTTTATATGGTTTTGGTTCATTGATAGCCTTTTGCTTCTTTGCCAATTCGGATAACGCGATGTATATTTCATCAAAAGCATTTTGATTCTCATCGTTCAAATCGTTAATAGCCTTCAAGTTTTCTTCGCTTCGCTCTTCTAATGCCTTTACATGTTGCCATAACGCGGCTATCTCTTTCGATGTTTCAGCATGTTGAGAAAGATAATTGCGGACGGCAACGAAAGCCCGCATGATGCTGATATTAATATCTATTGCAATCTCACTTCTAAGAACGCTTGATAACATTGCGACTCCTTGTTCGGTAAACGCAAAAGGCGCAAAACGAATACCTCCCCAACTTGAGGTCACAATTTGTGACCTCAAGTTTTTCCATTCATGTTGTTGCAGTTCAAACATGAAGTCCTCTGGAAAACGACCTATATTTCGTCTTACTGCTTGTTTTAACGCTTTCGTCGGAATTTGGTATAGTTCTGCCAAATCAAAGTCGAGCATAATTCTGCTCCCCCGTATCTCGTATATTTTGCTTTGTATGATTGATAGTTCCATCTGATGTTTTTAGAGTAAACTTAATAACGAGACAAATATAGTATAAATGAATATATTATCACTATCCCTCTATTAAAATTTCTGAAACAAGGAGGTTAATCTATTCAATATTATGAGTTAAGTTTCTATCTTTGTACCTCTAAAATCATTTTAACGGATACGAAATATAAAATAAACTTACTATATGACCCAAAAGTACAATAGAACCCTCGTTACATCAGCTCTTCCTTATGCTAATGGTCCTGTGCATATCGGACACATGGCAGGCGTTTATATCCCTGCTGATATTTATGTGCGTTACCTCAGACTGAAAGGGCAGGACGTAATCTTCATCGGCGGTTCCGACGAGCATGGCGTGCCCATTACCATACGCGCCAAGAAAGAAGGGGTAACCCCTCAGGATATTGTAGATAAATACCATTCCATCATAAAAAAGTCATTTGAAGACTTTGGCATTACGTTCGACATCTATTCCCGTACCAGTTCGGAGATACATAAAAAAACAGCTTCCGATTACTTTCTGAAACTATATAGCAAGGGGGAATTTGAAGAAAAGACAAGCGAGCAGTATTATGATGAAGAATCCCGGATGTTCCTCGCCGACCGCTACATTATGGGTGAATGCCCGCACTGCGGCAATCCGAATGCTTACGGAGACCAATGCGAATCGTGTGGAACATCGTTAAGCCCTACCGACCTAAAGAATCCTCGATCTACTATTTCGGGCGCCGCGCCGGTGATGCGAGAAACAAAACATTGGTATCTGCCCTTGGATAAGCACGAATCATGGCTTCGTCAATGGATACTGAATGATCATAAAGAATGGAAATCGAATGTGTACGGACAGTGTAAATCATGGCTCGATATGGGATTGCAGCCTCGCGCCGTAAGCCGCGACCTTGATTGGGGCGTGCCTATTCCGCTGCCGGACGCAAAGGGTAAGGTACTCTATGTCTGGTTCGACGCTCCTATCGGATATATATCCAATACAATAGAACTGCTGCCCGACAGTTGGGAAAAATGGTGGAAATCGGAAGATACCAAATTAGTACATTTTATAGGGAAAGATAACATCGTGTTCCACTGCATCGTCTTCCCCGCCATGCTGAAAGCTGAGGGTTCTTTTATCCTGCCTGAAAACGTTCCGGCGAATGAGTTCCTGAACTTGGAGGGTGAAAAGATATCCACTTCCCGCAACTGGGCTGTGTGGCTGCATGAATACCTGGAAGATTTTCCGGGTCAGCAGGATATTCTGCGCTATGTACTGACTGCGAATGCTCCCGAGACAAAAGATAATGACTTTACATGGAAAGACTTCCAAGCCCGTAACAACAACGAATTGGTAGCCATTCTCGGAAACTTTATCAACCGCGCTTTGGTACTCACTCAGAAGTACTTTGACAACAAAGTGCCGCGTATTCATGACCTGACGGATTACGACAAAGAAACCCTGAAAGAGTTCGCCGATGTGAAGGATGCTATCGAATCATACCTCGAAACCTATCGTTTCCGTGACGCGCTCAAGGAAGCGATGAACCTCGCGCGTATCGGTAATAAGTATCTGGCTGACACAGAGCCTTGGAAAGTAGCTAAAACCGACATGGCGCGGGTGGAAACAATCTTAAATATCTCTTTGCAGATTACGGCGAACCTGTCTATTGCTTTCGAACCTTTCCTTCCGTTCAGTGTAAAGAAAATCCGCCGGTTTATTAACATGGAGAACCTCACATGGAGCCAACTGGGACAAATAGACTTATTGCCGGAAGGACACGCGCTGAATCAATCGGAGCTGCTATTCTCCAAGATAGAAGACGAAACGATTGATAAACAGGTTCAGAAATTGCTGGATACCAAAAAGGCGAATGAACAAGCCGCTGAAATAAAAGTCGCTCCGCAGAAACCGAATGTTGCTTTTGATGACTTCACGAAGCTTGACCTTCGTGTAGGCGCTGTGTTAGAGTGCGTTAAAGTACCAAAAGCCGATAAGCTGCTGCAATTCCTGATTGATGACGGAATGGGTAAACGCACGATCATTTCGGGGATAGCCGCATGGTACAAACCCGAGGATTTGGTCGGAAAACAAGTCTGCTTTATAGCCAACCTTGAACCGCGCAAACTAAAGGGTGTAGAATCGCAAGGGATGATACTTTCGGTGGAAGATGCCGATGGCAACTTATCATTGATACAACCATCCGTGAAAGTAAACCCCGGAAGTCAGATAGGATAATTCAGTCAACCAATCAACCACCTCCCCCAACCCCTCCGAAAGGAGGGGGATAACTTCATAAGGGAGGTTGGATGGATGTGTAATTGAAAAAAGTGACAAAAGTAACAGTTTTCAATAAATAGTTTATCAGTATTCAAGTTTACTGGCTTGCTATAACTCTTGTATACTTGTACACTCTAATCTCAAAAAAGTAACAAAAGTAACACTTTTTAGTCATCACCGCTTTGCGCCATTTTTCATTCTTCTAATCCTTCCTGAAAAAAAAGTGACAAAGGTGACACTTTCCTTACTATTTCTTTTTAGTGTCTTCTTTTTTGCTGTCATCAGCCAACGGTATTGTAACCCCGGCTCTTTCCGCGTCGCCTTTCAGGTACGAAGGAAGGTTCAACCCTGCCATATTGAACAAATCATTCAATGGCGGAACAGACTTCATTAGTCCTGACACAAAGTTCGCGGTTGTGGTATTGCCGTTTGTATTACTTCCCGGAGCATCCCAAACAGTGATTTTATCAATCTTGATATTCTTGATGGCTTCGACCTGGGTCTTAACTAATTCAGGCAATTTCTCAATCAATAACAATTGGTATGCGGCGGAAGGATTACCACCGGCGGCATTAACGACGCCTTTATACCCTTCAGCTTGTTTCGACAATATTTCAAATAAGCCTCGCGCTTCGGCGTCCATTTTCGCGAATATGGCGTCGGCTTCACCTTTGGCTTGTTCTCTAAGCCGTTCCGCGACAGCCTGCGCCTCAATAATCATTTTTTGTTTTTCTATTTCGGCGGGAACCACAATGTTGGCTATCTGAGTGGAACGCTCTCTTTCCGAACGCGCCAATTCCGCTTTTTGTTCTGCTATGTACGCTTCTTCCAACGCTTTCGCTTGTTGTACTTTTTCGGCGGCGACAGCCAAACGGGCGGCTTCCGCTTCTTTTTCACGACGTAGGGCGTCAGTGCCGGCGATATCTATCTTAGCCGTATTTTCTCCTCTTACCGCGACCGCGTTGGCTTCCGCCATTTTCACACGGGTATCCCGGTCTGCTTCAGCCTTACCGATAGACTCGTCCCTTGCCGCACCCGCGATGCTCACTTCCTTGTCTTTTTGGGCGATGGCGATGGATACATCCCTGTCCCGGTGCGTTTCGGCTATCTGTACATCACGCAGCCTGTCGGCGACCGCCTTTCCGGTTTCCCCCATTTTTTCTTGTTCGGCAACGCTAACCTTCGCTTCATTTATCGCTTTAGCGGCTGCTTCTTTACCCAATGCCTCAATGTAGCCCGATTCGTCGTTTATATCGGTTACGTTTACATTTATCAGTTTCAAGCCGATCTTGCGTAGTTCCGTATCCACATTCTTGGATATGTTGTCTAAGAATTTATCGCGGTCGGAGTTGATTTCCTCAATCATCATGGTCGCGATAACCAAACGCAATTGTCCGAAAAGAATATCTTTCGCCAATTCCTGTATCTGCGAGGTGGTTAAGCCCAGCAGCCTTTCGGCGGCATTATTCATGTTTTCTTTTTCGGTAGAAATGGCTATTGTAAAACGGCAAGGAACGTCAACCCTGATATTTTGTTTACTCAACGCGCTTGTCAGGTTGGCTTCTATGGATATAGGCTTTAAATCCAGATACGCGAAATCCTGAACCACAGGCCATATAAAAGAACCGCCGCCATGAATACATTTCGCGGAAGCTCCTCCGGTTTTTCCATAAACGACAAGTATCTTGTCGGATGGACAACGTTTGTACCTTGATACCATCGCCGATACAAAAGCAAATAAAGCTATGACTCCGACAACTATCAGAATAGCTACATTAGGAATACCTTCAATCATCATATTATTTTTTTTAGTTTATAGTGTGTATTTATATATGTAGTAAGCAAAAGACAAGCGCTTTTGGTCAGAATTTATTGACTGAGCGGGCGTAATGCTTGCGCTCCTGTGATTTATAGGCGTGGCGCGCCGCGTCTATACAGTTCACTGAATAGGCGTTACTACTAAAATATCGCCTTCGATGTCTAATATCTTTACTAAAGAACCGCTTTTAATATCGTCATTGTTTGATGTGATGGCAGACAATTCATGCGTCGAACCATTTATACTCACAAATATCTTTCCTCTTCCGCCTTTTGCCGCCGGTATGTTCATATATACATCGGCTGTTTTTCCGATGGTGTCTTCTATCTTGAACGTATTATCTTCCGATAGTTTAATCAAGGCTTTCATCACAATAAAGAACAGGGCGATAAACACGATTCCGACAAGTAGGGCTACTATGCCTAATAGTATTTTGTTGTGTATCGAATCATACAAGGTTACGCCCGCCCAACCGAAACCCAGCAGGAAATTGACGAGATTCCTCAGCGAAAATAACTGAAAAGGCGAATCTCCTCCATCAAGATTTCCGTCGAAATCGGCGTCTACACCCGTGTCGGCGTCGGCTCCGATAAAAGTCATAACTGTTTGTATGATGAATATTACACTGGCTCCAATGGCTACGTACCAGTAAAATTGCTGGTAACCATCCATACTTTCAAAAAATTCTTTCATAGCGGATATTTATTAGAGGTATTATTTATAGGGTTAATAACTTCTTTCAGTGATTATACAAATATAAGATGTTTTGGGGAAATATCCTAATTATATAATACGGTAATTAATAAAAAAATCCGTAAAAACCGGATCGGGTATTTACGGATTTTAAACATAAATAGGTTTACTAAACTTTGATTACTCTATATCAATAGGATTTCCCTGATAAAAGTCTAATATTTTACTTCGGAACAAAAAATCGTATTTAGCTTGTATTTGTTCCGACTTGCTGCTTAATAACTTTGTCTTGGCTTCGTTAAATTCAAAAACGGTGGATTTTCCTATTTCGTATCGTTCCCGCGCGTATTTGAACGATTCCTCGGCGGCTTCATACGCTTTGCCTGTGGAATTGTATTTTGCCTGAGCCGCTACCGCGCTCTGATAGGCTTGCTGTATTTCTTTGTACAACGCCAGTTTTACATTGTCGAGGGCTAAGGTTTGGTTTTCGATGTTTAAACGCGCGCTACGCACTTGGTTTCGGGTTTGGAAGCGGTTGAAAATCGGGATACTTAAACTGAACCCGATAGCTTCACGCTGGTTATTCCTCAATTGTCTTGATATACTCTCATTGTTAACTCCTTCATTATAGATGTGATTGAACCCGTTATTGTATGACAAGCCCAAGCTCAAGGTAGGCCAATAACCCGATTGCGCGACTTTGAGCATTTTTTCGCTGCTTTGGAGTTTATATTCCGCTTCTTTCACATGCGGTTTTATCCCCAGCGCTATTTTATATACCTGTTCCGGCGGTATTACACTTGAAATATTGTTGTATATCACGTCCCCAAGGTTTGGCTCTTCGATGTCGAAATCTCCGGAAGCGGCAAGGTTTAATGCCTGTGATAAATTCAACAAGGTCAAACTGAGGTCATTCTCCGCCATTGTCACGTTCAGCTCGTCCCGAGCCAGCTGAGCCTTTATGTCATAAAGTTGTGACACCGGTAATTTTCCCTCTTCACACAGTATTTTAGTCCGTTCTACCTGTTGGTTGCTGTAATCGACCTGTTCTTTATATACTTTTAGTATCTCTTTTTTGAACAGTGTTTCCAAGTAATAAGAAGCAATCTGCAATTCAAGGTTTTCTTTTGCTTTTTTCAATCCTTCGGTCGCGGCGTACAAGTCTAATTCATCGGCTTTGATTTGGTTTGGTATGCGAAAGCCTGTGAATAGAGGCGTGTTTGAAGACAAATACAGGCTACTGCTGGACGCTTTATTTTCTTCATAAACTCCGGTTGCCATATTAGGCGAACGCCCAAAGTTGAAATTTTGTCCGATGCCGGCGGATAAATCCGGTAAGCGGCTGTTTTTGCTGGTACTGAGTTCTATTTCGGCGTTTTTTACGCTCAGTGATTGTTGTTTGAGGTCAATGTTGTTTTCAATGGCATAGTTGACGCATTCCCTCAATGTCCATTTCTTCTGAGCCTGAGCAAGCAGACTCAGGCAAAGCATACTGCTTATTATAATTTGTTTCTTCATATTCTTCTCCGTTTATTTTTTAGGAAAAACAGGCTTGTCCGAAACTTCATTGCCTCTTATTCTGTCGCCTTTTTTCAGACCTGACAAAACTTCTACTTTTATTCCATCAGACAATCCTATCCGGATGTATTTTTTGTCGAATAGTTGTTCGTGGTTTGTCGAATCTTTCAATATATAGACATAAGCCGAATCGTTGCTGAATGTGATTGTGCTTTCCGGCACTGTTAATACTTTTTCTACTTTCGATAATACGATTTCCGCGTTCGCGCTGTATCCAGCGCGGATGACCACTGTGTCGGGGATGCGCGCGGCGGCTTTTATCTCAAATAGGATAGCTCCGTTTTCTTCCACACCTTTCGGCGCGATGTATTCCAACGTGGCATCGAACTTTTTGTTTTCGATGGCGCCGATAGAGAGTTTCATCGGCATGCCTGTATGGATGCGCCCTACTTCTGTTTCATCTATTTTACCGATAAATATCATATCGTTCATATTGGCTACACTGGCGATAGTTGTCCCATCGTTGAATGTATTGGCCTGTATAACCGAGTTTCCGGCTTTTACAGGGACATCCAAAATCATACCGGTGATTGTGGATCTGATTTGTGTATTGCTATATTGAGCGGTTTTCTTTGAAATACCATTTTTTATAATGTCCAGATTATCTTTCGAGTTCTCTAATTCTTCTATCGCTTTTTTGTAATCGGCTTCGGATTTATCCATTTCTTCTTTGGCAATCACGCCTTTCTCGAAAAGTTGCTTTTGCCTTTCGTATTCAGTCTTGATCAGATTCAGGTTGATACCGGCTACACTAACCCTTGATTCGGCGGAATTTAACTGGGCGACTTCGGGTATTACTTTCACTGTCGCGATAATGTCGCCTGCCTTCACATAATCGCCCGCTTCCTTCAATATTTCGGATATGATACCTGAAATCTGAGGTTTGATCAGTATTTCGTCGCGAGGCGATACTTTGCCGGTGGCTACTGTCGTAGTCTCAATATCTCCGGATTCCACCGTTGATATTTCATACGCGACTTTTTTTGGTTGGGATTTCTTGAAGAGGAAATATAATGTACCCAGGAAAATTACTCCGACAAGTATAAGTCCAATTATTCTTAAAGCCTTTTTCATAATTATTTTAATTTTCGATTTTCGATATATATGGTTGATTATTATTCTTCTCGTATAGCGTCTATCGCTTTTATCCGTAAAGCTCTCATCGCCGGCATCAGACCGGATAAAATTCCGGAGATAATGAGTACAATTAGCGCCGATATAGCTGTTTGGAACGGCACAAGAGGAGGAATGAGGAATACGTCTTCGCCAATGTTACCGGTCATGAAGTAGTTGACCATTTCAATAATTGCTATTCCCGCGAAAAAGCCGAAAAATCCGGCAACGGCGGTTAGGACAAAGCTTTCGCTTAATATTTGCTTCACTATGGTCATGGGTTTGGCTCCCAGCGCCCTGCGGACTCCAATTTCGCGGGTACGTTCGCGTACCGTGACCAGCATTATATTACTGATTCCGATGATTCCCGATAACAAAGCTCCCAGTCCGACAAACCAAATGAGGAAGTCTATACCGATAAACAGGTTATTAAAAATCTGGAATTGCTTTTCGATATTAAAGCTGCCGACAGCCTTTTCGTCGGTAGGAGATATGCTATGAGCCGC
>JAISKQ010000154.1 GCA_031260865.1 Prevotella sp. | reverse complement strand
ATACGCACGGGAGTGGTGAGGGACATCCGCAAGCGGATAAACGACAAAATCGTTTCGCTGCCGTTAGGCTTCTTCTCCAACGAGCGGAAGGGCGACATCATAGCGCGTATGACCGGCGATGTGGGCGAAGTGGAAAACTCGGTGATGAGTTCCTTGGATATGGTCAGTAAAAACCCTATCCTCATACTTGTGTATCTGGGCACGATGCTGGTCATCAGTTGGCAACTCACTATTTTTGTTCTTGTCCTGCTGCCCGTGGCGGGCTATATCATGGGCAAGATAGGGAAAAGCCTGAAAAGAAAATCGGTGGAGGCGCAAAACCAATGGGGCGGGCTGATTTCGCAGATAGAAGAAACATTAGGCGGACTACGCGTGGTCAAAGCATTCAACGCCGAACCGAAAATAAGACGCAGGTTCGATCAGGCGAACGATATATTCCGGACGATGTCGAATAAGATAGCGCGGCGCCAACAGTTGGCTCACCCGATGAGCGAATTGCTGGGGACTATCACCATTGTGTTTGTGCTTTGGTACGGCGGTGTGCTTATCCTCGACCAGGACAGTTCGATAGACGCTTCCAAGTTTATCTATTACCTGACTATCTTCTACCTGATTATCAATCCCGCCAAGGACTTGTCAAAGTCGGTGTATGCCATACAAAAAGGGATGGCTTCGGTAGAACGCATCGACAAGATACTGAAAGCGGAAAACAACATCAAATGTCCTGAAAACCCTAAGCCGATACCATTCGAGAAGTCGATCAGCTACAGAAGCGTCATGTTCAAATACGAAACCAACTGGGTCATTAAAGACGTCAGCCTAACCATACCGAAAGGCAAAACCATAGCCCTTGTAGGACAATCCGGCTCGGGAAAATCCACAATGGCGGATTTATTGCCCCGCTTCTACGACGTAAACGAGGGCGGCATCTACATAGACGACACGAATATTAAGGACGCCAATGTACACGACCTGCGTTCGCTGATGGGAAACGTGAATCAGGAAGCGATATTGTTCAACGACACATTCTTCAACAACATCGCTTTCGGCGTGGATGACGCTACGCCGGAACAAGTGGTGGAGGCGGCTAAGATTGCCAATGCCCACGACTTTATCATTGCCACCGAAAAAGGATATGACACCAATATCGGCGACAGGGGCAGCAAACTGTCGGGAGGTCAACGCCAACGCGTCAGCATTGCCCGCGCCATCCTGAAAAATCCGCGGATACTGATTCTCGATGAGGCAACCTCGGCGTTGGATACCGAATCGGAACGGCTGGTACAAGACGCTTTGGAGAAGCTGATGCGCAACCGCACCACACTGGTTATCGCCCACCGCCTGTCAACGATAAAGAACGCCGATGAAATATATGTGATGAGCGAGGGCGTGATCGTTGAACACGGACGGCATGAAGAACTGTTCGAACTGAATGGCTATTACCGTAAGTTGTGCGATATGCAACAGTTTTAGAGAAGTAGTAAGTAAGTTACAAGTTACAAGTTACAAGAAAGTAATGAGTAATGAGTTTTAAGTAATAAGTAATGAGTTTTAAGTAATAAGAAATCAGTTACAAGTTACAAGAGGCGCAAAGCGACAATTAAGTAATGAGTACTTAAAACTTAAAACTTTGAACTCAAAACTTTCTTGAATTCTTGAACTCTAGTAAACTCAAAAAAATTTATCAATTAATCCAATGGGAAAAAATAAACTCGCGAAATTCGCCAATATGGAAGAATACCCCCATGTATTCCAATTTCCGTTTGCCGTTTTACAAGAAAAAGGATTTGAAATGAAAGGCAAATGGAATGAGATGTTCTTCAAAAACGACAACCCTATCGTGCTCGAATTGGGTTGCGGAAAGGGGGAATATACCGTTGGGCTTGCGAAACTGTATCCGGACAAAAACCTTATAGGGCTTGACATAAAAGGCGCGCGTATGTGGACAGGCGCCAAGCAATCGTTGGAAGCCGGCATGACAAACGTCGCCTTCCTGCGCACTCATATCGAACTCATTACAGGCTTCTTCGCCAAGGGCGAAATCGCCGAAATATGGATTACATTCCCCGACCCGCAGATGAACAAGGTAAACAAGCGCATGACCTCTACCCGATTCATGAAGCTGTACCGTGAAATATTGACCGACAACGGCATTATCCACCTGAAGACGGACAGCAACTTCATGTTTACCTACACCCGCGAAATGGTAAGGGAAAATTCCCTGCCCGTATTGTTTTTCACGGACGACCTGTATCACTCGGGATTGGCGGACGAAATACTTGAAATACAAACTTTCTATGAACAACAATGGCTTAGCCGCGGATTAAACATTAAGTATATAAAATTTGAATGTCCCGACAGGGATAATTGGATAGAGCCCGACATAGAAATAGAAAAAGATCCGTACCGCAGTTATGGACGTAATAATATATTAAATCAATCAACTAAAAATGACTAATATATATCCGAAATTGATTCTTGACGCGCTGCGCAACGTGCGTTATCCCGGAACAGGGAAAGATATTGTGGAAATGGGAATGGTGTCCGATGATATTCGTATCGACGGAATGAAAGTGAGCTTTTCGATGCTGTTTGAAAAGCCGAACGACCCGTTTATGAAGTCTGTGGTTAAAGCCGCCGAAACAGCCATCCTTACTTATGCCGACCCCGACATCGACATCAAGGGCAACATAGAGGTCAGATCCCGTCAGGTAGCCGCGCCCAAACCGACGAAGTTATTGCCTCAGGTAAAGGATATAATCGCCATATCGTCGGGTAAAGGCGGCGTAGGGAAAAGCACGGTATCGGTAAATCTTGCCGTAGCCCTTGCCAACAAAGGCTACAAGGTAGGTTTGCTGGATGCTGATGTATTCGGACCGTCCCTGCCTAAAATGTTTGATGAAGAAGAAGCGCGTCCGTTCCTTGAACCGATAGACGGGAAGGAATATATCGTCCCTGTTGAGAAATACGGCGTGAAAATGCTATCCATCGGCTTCTTTGTGGACAAAGACAACGCGGTGGTATGGCGCGGCGCGATGGCGGGAAACGCGCTGAAACAATTGATAAGCGACGCCAATTGGGGCGAACTCGATTATTTCCTTATCGACTTTCCTCCCGGAACAAGCGATATACACCTCACATTGGTGCAAACGCTTGCCATCACAGGCGCGGTAGTGGTAAGCACGCCTCAGCAGGTAGCCCTTGCCGACGCCCGCAAGGGGATCAATATGTTTACCAACGACAAGGTGAATGTGCCTATACTCGGGCTGGTAGAGAATATGGCATGGTTTACGCCAGCCGAACTTCCTGAAAACAAATACTATATCTTCGGGAAAGACGGTGCGAAGAACCTTGCGGAAGAAATGAATGTGCCGTTATTGGGGCAAATCCCTATCGTGCAAAGCATTTGCGAGGGCGGCGACAAAGGCGTCCCTGTGGCTCTGAACGAAAACACCATCACAGGCATGGCTTTCGCGCGTCTGGCGGACAACCTCATCCTTTCGGTAGAGAAACGAAATGCCGAACAAGCGCCTACGCGAAAAGTGGAAGTGCGTAAGTAATGATTTTAGCTATTCGCTTTCGTCGCTTCGTTTTAATCTATGGTTATGAAAGGAAGAGCCTGTTTTAAATATTATTAGCTCTTTTTGTTGGCGATTTTTACCGTGCGCAATCACAGATTGCTTGCCTTCCTTTTGCCCAAAGCCGCAAAAGGAAGCAAAAACGCTTTAACGCCCGACAAGACCTCGATGACACGTTAGTATAATGAAACGAAGCATGATTTTTGTCAAATCACCAAAGTCCATGATAATAAAAATCATGCGAGTTCCATATGGCAACTAAAATCAAAATTATTATCATATGAAATAGAACGTTTTGAGCGGCGAGAGCAGAAGCAGAATACATTTTGCTTCTGCTGAGTCGCGAAAAAACGACTAATGTAGAATAAGATAAAGACAAAGGCAAACCGACCGGCAATATCCCAAGACCCGGTCGGTTTGCTTTTGTCCGACGCGGGCAGAGATTATGTCGAACAAGAACTTTTTCCACCAACAATAAACATATTTAAGAATTTAAAAATTGTCGTTTTCGTTTTTGTCGTATATTTGTATCGTAATAAAAGACAAAAGCAGGCATACATAACAGGTATGACCTGATACACAGGGTAAAAGTAGTAATTAAATTGTGCCTATATGAAATTCATTCCTATACAAATATGTTTGTTTGTAATGCTTTTGGTCACATTTTCAGCTTGTGAAAACAAAAAAGTTGACGCCCCGAACGATATTGTGTACGACTCCATCATTATATCCAAAATATATCATTTGGATAACGACTCCACCAATCCGTCCTGCTCGTTAAAAATCAAGTTTGTATATCCGTCTCAATACGCCGATTCCGTCATCCTTGACAAGATGCAAAAGGAATTTAATTACGCCCTGTTAGAAGATGAATCATACGAAATGTTAAGCCCGGCAAAGGCTGTGGATAAATACATTACCGACTATATAGCAAACTATATTGACGCGGCGAAAGTACAATTCCCCGATTGGGTGGACTCGGAAGAAACCGACGACTTTTTCTCGTTCTATAAAGACCTTAGCTCCGAAATCCTGTTCAATAAAGGGGGTATCATATCTTACCGGACATCCGCGATGGACTATAAAGGTGGAGCCAGCTCGTCCACCCTGTACAAAAATGTTGTCTTCGACCTGAAAACAGGTTATCCGGTGACTGAATCGGACATATTCACGCCTGATTATAAAACCGTGCTCAGTACAATGCTGATAAACAAGATACTCTCCCAAAACAATGTGTCGAAAACGGAAGACCTGCTCGAATCGGGTTATTGGGGGATAAACGATATTACATCCAACAATAATTTTTCCATTGACGAAAAAGGGTTGACATATATCTTCAATCAGAATGAATATTCCGCGCCGTCGTTAGGCGTTATCAACGTTCCTTTCACGTACGAAGAGCTACGCCCTATTCTTAAAGATCATTCTCCAATTTCACATTTATCAGGCAAATAATGGATACAATTCTTAAATACTTCCCGAATATAAGCGATAAGCAAAAAGAACAATTCGCCGCTTTATACGATCTGTACGCGGATTGGAATTCAAAAATAAACGTCATTTCGCGCAAAGACATCGAAAACCTGTACACCCACCATGTACTTCATTCTTTGGCTATCGCCAAGTTGATTCAATTCACGGACGGGACGCGAATAATAGACGTGGGCACAGGTGGAGGATTTCCCGGCGTGCCTCTTGCCATTCTGTTTCCGAAATGCGACTTCCTGCTGGTGGACAGCATCGGGAAGAAGATCAGGGTCGCCACCGAAGTCTCTGACGCTATCGGCTTGAAGAATATCCAATTCCGCCATTGCCGCGCCGAAGAAGTGAAAGAAAAATTCGACTTTGTGGTAAGCCGCGCCGTAATGCCTTTACCCGATTTGGTGAAAATTATCCGCAAGAACATCTCAAAGGAGCAACACAACGCCCTGCCCAACGGTCTGATATGCCTCAAAGGGGGTAATCTGGAGAGCGAATTGCATCCTTTCAAGAAAACAGCCGAAGCGGACGATTTGTCCATGTTCTTTGAGGAAGAATATTTCAAGGAAAAGAAAATCGTTTATGTGTTGATATAAGACACTTTCCCAACCCCTCTTTGCAGTCAACCGGAGTTCAAGATTACTAACATGCTAGAACTCTTGTAAACTCATTACTTACTACTCATAACTCAAAACTTTAAAAAGTGACAAAAGTAACAGTTTTCAGGTAACACCACTTCGCGCCATTCTTTTCTTGTAAACTTGCAAGCTAGTAAACTTGTAAACTCACTACTTATTACTTAAAACTCAAAACTTTAAAAGGTGACAAAAGTAACAAAAGTAACAGTTTTCAGAAGTCCTGTCTTTCAGACAGCGTTGATTCTTCTTTGTTGGTTCTTTTTACCGCGCGCAATCACAGATTGCTTGCCTTCCTTTTGCCCAAAGCCGCAAAAGGAAGCAAAAACGCTTTAACGCCCACTTCATAGGACGACCCGCTACGGGCTTAAAGGCTAAAC
>JAISKQ010000131.1 GCA_031260865.1 Prevotella sp. | reverse complement strand
TAACAGCTAATTTGTAGAAAAAAGGTAACAAAAGTAACACTTTCAGCCATCACCGCTTTGCGCCATTCTTCGTTCTTGTAAACTTGCAAGCTTGTAAACAAGTACACTCAAAAACTTAAAAGGTAACAAAAGTAACACTTTCAGCCATCACCGCTTCGCGCCATTCTTAATTCTTCCTTGTGGTTTCTCCTTCATTTTATCAAAGATCTCTTTTCTGTGAGCAATCAACAGTTAATTACAAAAGGTAACAAAAGTAACACTTTCAGCCATCACCGCTTCGCGCCGTTCTTAATTCTTTCTTGTGACTTCTCCTTCATTTTATCAAAGATCTCTTTTCTGTGAGCAATCAACGGCTAATTACAAAAAGGTGACAAAAGTAACACTTTTTAGGTCATCGTCATTTTTCCATTCTTCTTGTAAACTTGCAAGCTTGTAAACTCAAAACTCATTACTTTCAACTCTTCTTCTTGTAACTCGTAACTCGTAACTCGTAACTATTCTATATTAGATAATTTTGTAAAAAAGAGATGACGGTTTTTAGCCGTTTGCGAACAATAGTTTATGTTATAAAAAGTTAAACTTTATTCATGCGTAAACAAAACCCTTCCAACCTCCCCAACAGGGAGGTTAGAGGGCTATGCAGTCAGACTGCCTGTTTCATCGCCTTGAGCTGCTGACGGTTAAAATCTGATTACTACTCATTATTGAAAAAAAACGATTATTCTTATTTCTTTACAGAAAATTTGAAGATGGTTTCACTCGTATATTTCTCTCCCGGGCGAAGGACAGCCGAAGGCCAATCTTGCTTGTTCGGAGTGTCGGGGTATTTCTGGGTTTCTAAACATGCGGCTGTACGCGCTTGATATACGATACCCTTTTTGCCTTTTACCGTACCATCAAGAAAATTTCCCGCGTAGAATTGTATGCCCGGTTCGGTGGTATATACGTCCAGTACAATGCCGGTCTTGGGTGACTCCAACGTAGCGGCTATTTGGCTTATATCGCCATTGGTGTTCAATACCCAATTGTGGTCATATCCTTTTCCGTTTTTCAACTGCTCAAACGCATAGTTGTCGATCCGGGAACCAATAGAGGTCGGTTTACGAAAATCCATGTCCGTACCTTCTACCGCAAGTATCTCGCCTGTTGTCATAAATGTGGAATCCACAGGTGTGTATTTATCGCCATTGATGGTCAACAACCAATCCGAATTCGTCACATTACCGTCTCCGTCCGGATTGAAGTAGGAATGGTTGGTCAGATTTATGACGGTCGGCTTATCTGTTTCAGCTTCATATTTTATTTGCAAGGCATTGTCTTCGCTCAATATATATGTGATTTTAGAAGTCAGGTTTCCCGGAAAACCTTCTTCTCCATCTTTAGACAGATAGGTCAGTTCCAATATTTTAGGGTCGGGCTGTTGAGCGTCGAACACCATATATTGGAATCCGTTGGGACCACCGTGCAATGTATGTCCGTAGTTGTTTTTAGGAAGGTTGTATTTTACGCCATCCAACGCGAAAGTACCATTGCCTATGCGGTTGGCGTAACGTCCGATAGCCGCGCCGAAATCGCTTGGAACATTGACGTAATCTTGTATGGAGTCGAATCCCAAGACAACATCTTTCTTGTTTCCGTCTTTGTCGGGAACCAAGATAGAGACAACACGTCCGCCGAAGTTTGTGATACATACTTCCATGCCGTTTGCATTGGTTAAAACATACAAGTCTGTCTTTTTACCGTTTACTTCTGTTTCAAAGTTCTTTTTGTTCAAACCTGATTCCGTCAGCTGACCCACGGATTTTTTTTCGGAGCAACCCGTTACAATAAACAAGGCTGTTAATGCCGCTAAAACTGTTTTCTTCATAATGTATCAATTTATATTAATGGGTTCTTTTATTTGTTATGACCACGGGGCTAATGGAATTGCCTGGGTCTGCGCCACGCAAGCCTGTATAGCAACAGAAAAACGCTAAAAAGTATCTAACCGCTTTTCATTTACCTAAAGTGTGTTTCATTATCAAACAATAAAAATACTATTTTTTTTATTTTTGTAATGTTCTGTATTATAATATTTTGATTTTTATTACTAAAAAGTTATCTTTGCCGAAACACATTGTGAAAAATATTAATTAATCTCGTTGAGAAGATACGAATTGGCACTTAAAAGAGTTGAAAATTGATGAAACCTATATACACCTTTGAAGAAGTACTTACTATTGTAAATACCAAAATTAGTGAGATAGAATATACGGATAAGCCCTATTCCCTTTTTGAGCCTATCACCTATATCCTTTCGTTGGGCGGCAAACGGATTCGTCCCGCGTTGGCGCTGATGTCTTATAATCTGTATAAAGAAGATGTGGAACGTATGATACCCGCCGCCCTGGGCATTGAAATCTTCCATAATTTCACATTGCTCCACGACGATCTGATGGACAGGGCGGATATGCGTAGAGGACATCCTACCGTGCATATCAAATGGAATGATAATACATCCGTATTGTCGGGCGACGCGATGTTGATAGAAGCCTACAAGGAAATAGCGAAAATAGACTCACCCTATTTGAAACCCGTTCTGGATTTATTTTCTGTCACAGCCACGGAGATTTGCTGTGGACAACAGTACGACATGGAATTTGAGAGTCGTATGGATGTGACCATTCCCGAATATATAGAAATGATACGTCTCAAAACAGCCGTATT
>JAISKQ010000137.1 GCA_031260865.1 Prevotella sp. | reverse complement strand
CTGTACGATGTCCTCCGCGTTGGCTGTATTTTGTACGATGCGGTAAGCAACCCTGTATAATTTCTGATGATATGGAAGAAATACTTTTTTAAAAGTTTCCGTATCCATCTCATTTATTTATTTTTCTGTTTATCGATTATATCCGCTAAATCCGAATCACTTAATTTACCCGACATTTTCACAATCGCGATATCTTTTTCGTCTAATGCCAAAATATAAACATCTGTGGAAACATCTCCTTCCTTATGCGAAACAATGAGCACTTTGTCTTGGCCATCTTTTACGTTCAGCAACGTTTCGTAACCGTTGCCATCTTTAAAGTTTTCAAACACGGCGAGGAACTTATCTTTTATTTCCGGCTTACATCCTTCAATAGCCAGTACCACAATTGAATCCAGATTTTGCATAAGCGCTGATTTGTCAGTTTCTCCTTGATCATTCGCCATATTCAGCATCGAACGATCTATAACCTGATGTTGCGCGCCTTCTGTTTTTGCTAATTCATTTATCAGGCTATTCAAATCCTGAGCATAAGAGAACTGTATGGCGGCCATAGCCAATACGAATGAGAACATAATCTTTTTCATAATCTTTCGTTTTATATTTTATAATCGTATTTACTTATTTTATCGAACTTATTTATCATACTTCTGCACCAGTTCGGCTATATCAGCCTCCTTTATTTTCCCCGAGAATCTCACTATCGCGGGATCATCATCGCTCAGGCATAGGATAACCATATCGCTGATCACATCTTTTTTCTTTTTCATCAAAATGCGGACATTATCCTTTTTATCTTTTACGGATATTAATGTTTCATAACCCTCTCCATCTTTGAGTTTTCCGATTTGATCCGTCAGATTTCGTCTTAAATTAGTGGCGCAACTTGACATATCATATACTTCCATCGAATGTACACCTCTGACAACCGGCATATTGCCTACTCCGCCAAACGATTTTCCCAAAAACATCAGGAAACGTCCGATTTTCACTTTGTCAACATTTTCAGCTTTCGATACTGTATTCAACAGTTTATCCACACTCTGGCTATATGCTGTTTGACTTAACGCGATTACTAACACAAGGCAAATTAAATACTTTTTCATAACACAAACCTTTTAATCATTAATAATTTTATTTCATTCATCGTTTTGACGCGCGCTATCGTCCGTTTTCAATTATTAAGACGAAACAGATGCAAAATTTGTTACAACAAAAATCAGAAAAATACAGATAAAAACAAAATAGGCTGTATATCAGTGATATACAGCCTAAAATTTAATTATATTTTCTTGTTATTCCACAACCTTCGTAAATTCAAGGACAATATTCCCGTCTTTATAGAAGGCAAGCCTATCTCCATTTAGCCCTGTTTGGAGAGGAGCAGATAGAAGGGAGGTGAATAATTCTTCTCCTTTCAGGTTAGGGCACGCCATCTTAGTAGCCACCACAGCGCCAAAAGTCATTGTGTTGCCGTCCAATGTGTAAGGCGCGTTGTATCTGTTACATCCCGCGTTACCGAAAACCCTGCCTTCGGCGGATATTTCCATTGTAGGCGCTTGGTTTGTGAATAAAGCAGCCAAATCGCCACCCGCGATAGAAATCAGCTCCCATTTGCCTGTCAGATTTTCCACATTTACGATAGTGGCAGGAACCGATGCGGCAAGAGCATCTGTTTTGACAAATTCCAATACAACGGATTTCCCTTCCGTAAAAGTAAGGACTTTTTCTTTTGTTAATGAAACGACCAAATCCGGTGTAGATAAAGCCGCCACAAATAGAGGTTCTTTATTTCCGGGCAGGCAAGCCATCATAGTCGTCACTAAATTCGGCGCGGAAAACACATTCTGTTCGTTTAGCGTAAAGTTGCCGGTGTAGCGGTTACAGCCGCTGAAGCCGGATAGCAAGTTGTTTGAAAAATCAAATTTCAGGTTGGGCGTTTTTCCTGTGAACACGGTTTTGGCGTCTTTGCCTTTCAGTGATTTCAATACCCAGGTACCATTTTCCAATTGAGCTTTTTCAACAGGTTTTACAATAGGTTTTACAGAACTACAGTTCTGCATCGTAATAGTTAGTGTAAGAACTGCGATCAGAAGTGTCGCAGATTTAGAGAAACATTTCATAATCAATATATTAAGTGAATAATAGTTTAACGACAAGTTATGAGTTACAATAATTTCAGTAAACTATTTACTGTCCACGGTTGACTTAATTTCAAATTTATCAGCATCTTTCCACACCGGAAATTTAGTTCTGAAACGTTCCAACTCGTTTTTTGAAACAGATACGGTGCCGATTTGTTCAGCAGCCGGCGACAAAGATAAAACTTCATCACCCATGGCATTTATCATTTTCGATCCGCCGGTATATTTCAATCCGTTACCATCTGTACCTATTCGGTTTACGCCACAAACACAAGCCATATTCTCCAACGCCCGCGCCGGTAACAAAGCGTTCCATACTTTCATCCGGGAGGCAGGCCAGTTGGCTACATATATAAGTATATCATACTCATTCCCAACATTTCTTGCCCACACCGGAAAGCGCAAATCATAACAGATAAGTAAACAGATATGAAAGCCTTTATGTTCAACGATTAACTTTTTTTCCCCGGCGGAAAACGATTGAGATTCGTTACTCATCCGGAATAAATGCCGTTTGTCGTAATAATACTCCTCTCGCGGAGTTATAAAAAAGCCTCGGTTATAATAGTTATCGTCCTCTTTGGCTATATAACTTCCGCAAATGGCAATATCGTATTCGGCAGCCCATCGTTTTAGCGTGGATATGGTTTTTCCCTGTACGGGTTCCGCCAGATCGCGGCTATTCATCGAAAATCCTGTGGAAAACATCTCAGGCAGCGCCACCACGTCTGTATGACCCGCCAATTCTTTAATTTTGGATTCTACATAATTAAGATTGGCGTCTTTATCCTCCCATACAATGTCATATTGCACGAGGCTCACCCTTAATACAATATCTTCCATAACCGGATTGTTATAATGAAAAACATTCGGGGTGGCGCGCGACCACTCCTTTATAACAGTCTTTTATTTTAGCTATATCGCCTTCTACATCGCCCGTAGGCATCACTATTTTTTTGAAATCAATTTCTTTTTTCCCATAGTCAAAAGCCGCGATTACAATGGGTACATCCGCCTCTAAAGCAATGAAATAGAAACCTTTTTTCCATTCCGCGTTTGGTTTTCTTGTGGCTTCGGGGGTAATGGCAAGTTGAAAATTATCTTTTTTGGAAAAGATTTCCGCCATGTGTTCCGTTAGGGACGACTTTCGGCTACGATCCACAGGAATACCGCCTAACTTCTTTAAAATTAAATTCATAGGAAAGAAGAACCATTCTTTTTTTATAAGAAACGAGGCTTTCCGTCCCATCGCTTTATATGCGATCAATCCTAAGAGCAAATCGCCATTGCTGGTATGCGGAGCTACACAGATCACACATTTATCCGGTAAGTTTGTCAATCCAACGATTTTCCATCCGATTTTCCGGAGTATATATATACAAATACTTTTCATTAGCTTAAAGATTCAATTTCCTTTGCAATAACGTTCATTTGCGCTTTGAAATCGACATTTAACTTTTTGTAATAAGATTTAACTCTGCCTTTTACTTCTTTACCTTCGCTGCTATTTACCCGCTTCAAAAACTCCGACTGAGTTTCGGCGATATGCACTATTACTTTATCCGCGGCGTCCCGGTCGGCGTCAACAACAAATACTTTGTAAAAAATACAATCAGTGTAAAGTAAATCCATGACTGTATTTATACTTTTTTTTAGTTTTCTTCTACTACTCACGTTTAAAATATTTTTTCTAAGTTTATATTCTTTGTATCTTTGCCACTTCTTAAAGAAGCGCAAAGGTACTAAAAAAAGAATCGAACAGCCTTTATTCATTTTTATTTAATAGTATTTAAGTTTAAAAACAAGGCTGAGAACTAAATCATATATGACGAAGCGAATCAATAAACCCGATTATATATTTGAAGCCAGCTGGGAAGTGTGCAACAAGGTGGGAGGCATCTATAC
This sequence comes from Prevotella sp., assembly GCA_031260865.1. Lineage (GTDB taxonomy): Bacteria > Bacteroidota > Bacteroidia > Bacteroidales > Dysgonomonadaceae > Dysgonomonas. The sequence continues at coordinate 6,059 of JAISKQ010000137.1, read as the reverse complement.
CGTTCTGTCCACAAAAGCAAAATCGATGCAGGACAGATATAAGGACAAAGCAATATTTATAGGACCCGATATATGGGAAGGTAAAATAAATCCATGGTTTGAAGAGGATAAAAGCCTCTTTGCCGATTGGGTTGAAACCGCCGCCGTTTATGACCACCTGAATGTCAGGGTAGGAAGATGGAACGTTCCGGGAAAGCCTATTGTTATATTAATCGACTTTGAACGCGCCTTTTTACAAAAAGACATGATCTATGCTTATATATGGAACAAATTCAAAGTAGATTCGCTCCACGCTTACGGCGACTACGATGAAGCCTGTATGTTCGCTTTTTCCACGGGAATGGTTATCGAAAGTTTCTACAAATTCCATAAACTGGAAAATAAAAAAGTCGTAGCCCACTTTGACGAATGGATGCTCGGAATGGGCGCGCTATACATCAAAGACCGCTTGCCTGCCGTGGGAACCGTATTTACCACACATGCCACTTCTATCGGCCGTTCTATCGCCGGAAACGGGAAACCGTTATATAACTACCTGTCGTCGTACGACAGCGACCAGATGGCGCGCGAACTGAATATGGAATCGAAGCATTCGATAGAGAAAATAACGGCTCAACAAGTGGATTGCTTTACCACGGTAAGCGATATTACAGCCAAAGAATGTAAACAATTGCTCCATCGCGAGCCATTGGTTACGCTTAACGGATTTGAAAAAGATTTCATTCCGGTGGGTAAAGAACATGAAAAAAAGCGTCTTGCCGCACGCGAAAAATTGATTAACGTGGCTGAAAAGCTTTTAGGTTACGATATTCACGGCGATGCTTTGCTTGTCGCTACCAGCGGACGTTATGAGTACCGTAACAAGGGTATCGACGTGTTTATAGACGCGATGAACCGCTTGGGACAAATCAAACAGTTGCAAAAAGACGTTATCGCGTTTGTAATGGTTCCTGCGTGGATAGATTCTCCACGCGCCGACCTGCAGGAAAGACTGAGAGTAAAGAGATCGCCGCGGACGCCTCTCAATTACCCGCATATCACACACTGGATAAAAAATATGAATAACGATTCCATACTGAATCAGATTTCATATTTGCGTATGCAAAACAGGAAGGAAGACAAGGTGAAGATAATATTCGTGCCTTCATACCTGAATGGCAACGATGGTATTTTCGATATGTCGTATTATGACCTGTTGATAGGCATGAACGTAACCGTTTTTCCGTCCCATTACGAACCATGGGGATATACCCCTCACGAAAGCGTTGCCTTTTCTGTCCCTACTATTACCACATCCCTGGCGGGTTTCGGATTATGGATGCGTAAACATGGCGACGACAAAGGAATGGACGACGGAGCTAAAGTCGTTACCCGCGACGATTATAACTTTATTGAGGTATCGGAAGATATATGTAACTATGTATTTGAGATGACTACAAAAAGTGTTGAACAAGAACAGATGATGCGCAAAGCCGCGCTTGATCGCGCCGCGTTGGCGGACTGGGGACACTTCTTTAAATATTATGAAGAAGCATATAGCATTGCCTTAGATAAATCAGCTGAAAGAAAATAAATTACGCGTTGCAAACGTTTGCAATGCGGATAATGACAATATTTATTCCGACACAAATACGGGAAATCTGAAAAGAGTTATATTTGCGGCTCGAAATAATGCTAAATTACAAAATTATTACAAGTTTAAATATCTATTTTTATGAGAATTAAATCAAGTTATTCGAACTCTCCGATGTGGAGAAGTGCGCATACACAAGTAAATTTACCAAAAGAACTGCTGCCTTTGGAAAAAATCTCACGCAATCTGTGGTGGGTATGGAATCAGGACGCGGCCGATCTTTTTGCGGAGTTTGATCCTCTATTGTGGAAAGAAACAGAACATAACCCTGTTCTCTTGCTGCGAAAATTACCTTGCGAAAGAATCAATGAAATTCTAAAAGACGCGGCTTTAATGAATAAAGTGCACAGCGTTATCCGGAATTTTGAAACTTATATGTCACAAAAATTTGACACATCAAAACCATCTATCGCATATTTCAGTATGGAATATGGTTTCTCGCATGTATTGAAAATCTATTCGGGCGGTCTCGGCGTTCTTGCCGGCGACTATCTGAAAGAAGCCAGCGACAGCCATGTGGATTTGGTTGGTGTTGGTTTCCTTTACCGTTACGGCTATTTTACACAAACGATTTCTCCCGACGGACAACAGGTGGCAAACTACGAACCTCAAGACTTCGCCGACCTGCCGCTTGAACCTGTTTTGAATGAGGATGGCAATCAGATGATCCTTGCCGTTCCATATCCCGACAGGGATATATACGCGAATGTGTGGAGAGTAAATGTAGGACGTATAAACTTGTATTTGTTAGATACGGATCTTGACCTTAATAGCGTGTATGATAAATCGATAACCCACCAATTATATGGCGGAGATTGGGAAAACCGTCTCAAACAAGAGTACTTGCTGGGTATCGGCGGTATCCATTTGCTAAACAAATTGGGTATAAAGAAAGATATATATCATTGCAACGAAGGTCATGCCGCCCTGATTAATGCGCAGCGTCTTCTCGACCTGATTGAAGGAAAAGACTTAACTTTCAACCAGGCGCTTGAGGTGGTGCGCGCGTCGGGTTTATATACCGTGCATACTCCTGTTCCCGCCGGACACGACTATTTTGAAGAAGGTCTCCTCGGCAAATATTTAGGCAGCTATCCGGCTCGTTTGGGCATTTCATGGCAAGAGTTTATGGATATGGGACGCGAACATCCCGGAAGCGATGAAAAGTTCAGCATGAGCGTTTTCGCCCTCAATACTTGTCTCGAAGCAAATGGCGTGAGTTATCTGCACGGCATCGTTTCACAAAAGATGTTCCAACCTATCTGGCCTGCTTATTTCCCTCAAGAATTGCATGTGGGGCACGTGACAAACGGCGTGCACATGCCGACATGGACCGCTAAAGAAATGAAAGCGCTTTATGAGAAGACTTTTGATAAAAACTTCTATGAAGATCAATCCAATCATGAGATTTGGGATGATATATATAGTGTAAGGGATGAGGATTTATGGAATGTCCGTTTGAAATTGAAGAATCGCCTTATCAATTACGTACAGACACAGATGAAAGAAGGCTGGATAAAAAGTCAAAAAGCCCCTTCCACCATATTTAACATAGTGGACAAAATCAATCCGGACGCCTTGTTAGTCGGATTTGGACGCCGTTTTGCCACCTATAAACGCGCTCATTTGCTATTCACCGATCTCGACCGTTTGTCTAAATTGGTAAATAACGAGAAATATCCTATTCAGTTCCTATATACAGGAAAAGCCCACCCGGCAGACGGCGCGGGACAAGGATTAATCAAACAAATCGTTGAAATATCACGTCGTCCTGAATTTCTTGGAAAAATTATTTTCCTTGAGAATTATGACATGCGCTTGGCAAAACGACTGATTTCAGGTGTGGATATTTGGTTAAATACCCCTACCCGCCCGTTAGAAGCATCCGGAACATCCGGCGAAAAAGCCGAAATGAACGGCGTGCTCAATTTCTCGGTACTTGATGGCTGGTGGTATGAAGGTTATCGTGAAGAAGCGGGTTGGTGCTTGACCGACAAACGCACCTACTCAAATCAGGCGTATCAGGATGAATTAGACGCGGCAAGGATCTATTCTATTTTCGAGAACGAGATATTACCGCTATATTACGCCCGTAACTCAAAAGGGTATTCTCCCGAATGGATGCAGTATGTGAAGAACTCTATCGCCCACATCGCCCCCGAATATACGACCAAACGGATGATTGATGATTACATCAAGAACTTCTACAAACCGGAACAAGCCCGCACGAAACTCGTCACAGCCAATAATTACGCCAAGGCGAAAGAATTGGCAGCGTGGAAAGAAGACACCGCGGCTAATTGGGATAAATTCACTGTGGAACAAGTGCTTTTCAATGGTCAGGATATAAAAGACGGCGCGGCTTTAGCTTTTTCTAATTTTACCGAAGGCGAAAAATTAAGCGTGAGAATCGTTATCGACAAGAAAAATATGATTGGTGACTTAGGCATTGATTGTGTTATAACAGAACGCGATACGGAAAAGAAAAACACTAAATTCATATCGTCCGAAGAATTTAAGCTGGCTAAGAAAGAAGGGTCAAAATTATATTTTGAATTTGACGCCGAGGCTAAAATACCCGGAGGATGTAATTTTGCTTACCGCGTGTTCCCTAAACATCCGGATATGGCACATCGTCAGGACTTTGCTTTTGTGCGCTGGATTTAAAGAAAATTATCAATAGAATCGAAGAAGGCATCCCTAAAAAGATGCCTTTTTCTTTTGGGTCGATTCGATGATAAACACGCGTTTAACAAACGGATAATATAGTTAATTAACAATTAGACAGTTTTATATGTGGCAAACGATGCGTATATTTGTAATCCTAATTAAAAAACCATAATCAATAAAACGAATACATTGAATCAATGAAGAAATTAATTCCTATCTTTTCATTTATGGCGTCAATGTTAATGTTCTCATGTGGAGGTAGTGAACCGTTGGTTCATAAGCCATATAATGACGGCATAAACATCACGCCCCTGCCTTTAGAGCTTACCCAGAAAAAAGACGCCTTTAAATTGACTAAAAGTGTCGTTTTTGTTGCCGGTAACGCTGAAGTAGAAAAAGTGGCGGCTTATTTTGCCGCTAAAATTAAGATTTCTACCGGCTATGATCTGAAAATAGAAAAGACGAAGCCCGCCACTAATTTTATCAATCTTTCTATTGCGGCGGACGCGCCTGTGAACAACGAAGGCTATCTGCTGGACGTATCGGATAAAGGGATAGATATTCAGGCAAGAACGCCTCATGGCTTATTCTACGGAATGCAGACTGTGATGCAGTTGCTTCCTGCCGAAATAGAAAGTCCCGTTTTAGTGAAAAATATAGCATGGGAAGCGCCTGCCGTAACCATCAAAGACGAGCCTCGCTTCAAGTATCGCGGTATGCACTTGGATGTTTGCCGCCACTTTGTGGATGTGGACTTTATTAAAAAACAGCTGGATGTGTTGGCTATGTTCAAGATAAATACATTCCACTGGCATCTGACCGAAGATCAGGGATGGCGTATCGAAATAAAGAAATACCCTAAACTAACCGAAACAGGAGCAAAAAGAATAGAAGGAGAAGGTAACGAATATGGACCTTACTTCTATACTCAGGATCAGATAAAGGAAGTTGTGGCTTATGCCAAAGAACGCTTTATAGAAGTTATTCCCGAAATAGAATTACCCGGACACGGCGTCGCGGCTATATCCGCTTATCCCGAACTGTCTTGCACAGGCAAACCGATAGATGTGCGCAATATCTGGGGCGTGGCAAATGATGTGTATTGCGCCGGCAACGATTCCGTATTCCAATTTTTGGAAGATGTAATAGCAGAGGTTATACCTTTATTCGAGAGCGAATACTTCCATATCGGCGGTGATGAATGTCCTAAGACGAGGTGGAAAACCTGCCCTAAATGTCAGGCGCGGATAAAAGAACTTGGATTGACGGCGGATAAAGGACATTCGGCTGAAGAGAGATTACAGAGTTATTTCGTACAACGCATCGAGAAATTCTTATTGAAACATAATAAGAAAATGATCGGTTGGGACGAAATCCTTGAAGGAGGACTTGCTCCTTCGGCAACTGTTATGAGCTGGCGGGGAGAAGCAGGCGGTATAGCCGCGGCAAATATGGGACATGATGTTATAATGACCCCCGGTGACTGGATGTATCTTGATAAATATCAGGGCGATCCTAAGCTGCAGCCTGTAACAATCGGAGGATATTTAACCCTTGAAAAAGTATATGGATACGAACCTCTTCCCGAAAAGATAGCGGAAGATAAAAGACATCATATCTTGGGAGCGCAATCCAATGTCTGGACAGAGTATAAATACAATGGAAACGATATGGAGCACGATATTTACCCGCGTATTATCGCGCTTGCCGAATTGAATTGGACTCCAAAAGAAAAGAAAGACTATAAGGACTTTGA
>JAISKQ010000062.1 GCA_031260865.1 Prevotella sp. | reverse complement strand
CGCGCTGTCAGACGTGAATTTTTCCATGCGAAAAGGTGAAATCATCGGATTGCTCGGCGTAAACGGAGCCGGAAAATCCACCTTGATGAAAATCCTTTCCGGCATAATACCTCCCGATAGCGGACAGGTTACTTTCTTCGGGAAAGAGCTGTCTGCCGACGCCTTGGATATAAAGAAACAAACAGGCTACTTGTCGGAAGACAATCCGCTGTACGAGGATATGTATGTGAAAGAATACCTCGAATATGTAGCCGGAATATACAAAGCGGATAAACATTTCGTTTTACGGATTATCGAACAAACAGGATTACAAACTGAGTACAAGAAGAAAATAAAAGCCTTGTCGAAAGGGAACAGGCAACGCGTAGGTATCGCCCAAGCCCTGATCGGCGACCCTGTTTTCCTGATTTTGGACGAAGCCACATCGGGATTAGATCCCAATCAGCGTGAAAGCCTGAATAAGCTTTTTGTTGAACTATCCGCGAACAAAATCATCTTATTCTCCACCCATATTTTGCAGGAAGTGAGGGATATTTGTACCCGGTTGATTCTCTTAAACAAGGGAGAGCTTGTGGTTGACAAGCAAATAACGGAGATAGAATCCGTGGAACAAACTTTTCATACTCTGACAAATGAATATAATAGCTGATAAAAATATCCCCTACCTGAAAGGCATAGCCGAACAATACGGAAATGTCACTTATCTTGACGGGGCGGATTTTTCGCATGAAGCAATAAAAAACGCCGATACCTTGATTGTGCGTACAGTTACCCGTTTCGACGAAGCCATTCTGAAAGGGACGAACGTGCGGCTGATTTGCTCCGCTACAATAGGATATGACCATATTGACACGGCTTATTGCGACGCGCACGGCATCGTGTGGAAAAACGCGCCCGGCTCAAATTCAAGTTCGGTGCGGCAATATATCGTATCCGCATTGATTACCATAGCGAGGAAGAACGGATTTGACCTGAATGGTAAAACAATCGGCATCGTAGGCGTGGGCAACGTAGGCAAGAAAGTAGGCGAAGCCTGTGAAATGTTAGGAATGAAAGCACTACTCAATGACCCGCCCCGCCAAGCAGCCGAGGGTGACGATAGCTTTGTCCGCTTGGAGCAAATAATGGATGAAGCCGATATTATTACCTTTCACACTCCTTTGACAAAAGAAGGGGAATATAAAACATACCACCTTGCCGACCATGCTTTCTTTTCCGCGCTAAAGAAAAAGCCTATTATCATCAACTCCGCCAGAGGGGGTATTGTAGATACGGCGGCTATAAAAAAAGCCTTGAAAGAAAACCTAATAGCCGGAGCTGTCGTTGATTGTTGGGAGAATGAACCCCTGATTGACCTCGAATATATGAATTTGGCGGATATAGCAACCCCTCATATAGCGGGTTATTCCGCCGACGGAAAAGCGAACGCGACCCGTATGTCGTTGGCATCCATCGCCGACTTCTACGGATTGAGTAAAGAACCTATATCACAAATAAAAGTTCCCGTTCCTGCAAATCCCGTAATCGACTTAAACGATTTTTCAAAATCCGCCAACCCTGTTTACGACGTTCTATTACAAACTTATAATCCGATGGGGGACTTCAGCCGTTTAAAAGCGACTCCTTCCGACTTTAAGCAGTTGAGGAACAGATACCCGTCGCGGAGGGAATATTCGGCTTACACGGTTAAAAACGTATCCGGAAGCGATTTGGAACTCTTGAATAATTGGGGATTCTTTATCAGCTAATAGTAAGGCTGTGAACTAAAACTAAAAACTCACGGCTGACAGTCAACCGTGAGTATATAATTCTTCATTTCATTCCCTTTATTCTAATTCCAGCCCATAGTTTTTCCCTTTTTCTGTCGCCGGTACGCCTTTCGACATCCATACAGGTATCGGAGCACCTTTGAGGTAATGGTCGAAAAATTGTTGTAACCGTATAGTTAGATCCTTACAATTCCTGCGTTCTAGAAGGTTATGCGCCTCATTATTGTATTGCAGCATCCATACAGGTTTTCCTAAACGACGCAAAGCCATGAAGTATTCAATTCCCTGATACCAAGGCACAGCTCCATCTTTATCGTTGTGCATAATCAGCAATGGGGTCTGTACTTTATCAGCAAAGAATACAGGCGAGTTTTCCTTATACAGTTCGGGAGCTTCCCATAGAGTGGCGCCGATGCGGGATTGAGTTTGTTCGTACTGGAACTGGCGGCTCATACCGCTTTCCCAACGGATGCCACCATAAGCGCTGAACATGTTGGATACCGGAGCGCCCGCGCCCGCCGCTTTAAACATATTGGTACGCGTAACCAAGTAGGCTGTCTGGTAACCGCCCCAACTTTGACCTTGTATCGCCATATTATCCTTATCGACCCACGTATTTTCAGCCAGCATCTCCGCTCCCGATACAATGGAATTGTAAGCGCTTTCGCCCGGATGACCTGTTGTATATTGTATATCAGGCGTGAATACGATATATCCTCTACTGCAATAGAATGGAATATTAATGATCGAACGGCTTGGAGCCGGTGGAAAATATTGATACAGATTATCGGTGTGCTGTTCGTAGAAGTAAATCATCACAGGATACTTCTTGTTCGGATCGAAATACTCAGGCTTATAGACAATTCCCTGTGTCGGTTTTCCATCGAAGGTAGTCCATGACACCAATTCCGCCGTACCCCAATTATAATCCTTCATTTGAGGATTAATATCGGACAGCTTCGTGTCGGTTTTCCACAGATTCGAGGTTACATACAAATCGGGCGAAGTATTAAAGTTACTCTTTGTAAAGCAATATACATCCTTGTCCTTTGCCTTCACCGGATCGGAATAGGTATATTTCGCCAACACAAGCGGTTTCAACACCCATTTGTTATCCAGTTCATAAAATCCTCTTTCCTTGGATGTATTGTCAAACGCCGACAATAACAATTTTTCATTCGGCTTTACGAACCGGCTATCCGGGTCGGTCTTTATATAGCGTAATGTGACCTTTTTGTCGCGTCCCGCACCTTTCGTGATATTCAAAGGGGCTTTTACGCCTGCCGGATCTAATTTCCATATATCATATCGGTCATAAACAAGAATTGCCTCGTCATTCTCCATCCACGCGGCATATCCATACGGATTAGGAACGGAAGGTATATCATTTTTTTCATCCCAGAAATTTACATCAAGTTTATCGGTAAGACAAGCTTCTTCGCCTGTCATAACCGAATAGGCATAATACCGACGGTCGTTCACATCATACCATGCAAGATAATTACCCTGCGGGGAAAATATCAACCGGGCTTGCAATGCCGTTTTTATCTGTTTTCGTGTATTTGTGTTCAAGTCAAGTATCCAGATGTCGTTTGTCGTACCCGCACGGACATCCCACTGCGTTTCCAGTTGGTATTTCAGTTCTGATGTACCTAAAGCATACCGCCCGCTGTTTTCGTCCGAAATAGTTACATGCGGCATATCTTCCGTTGCTAATTGATAGAACGTTTCCCCATTTGTCAGGTCGATATACGAAAGATATGTTTCCTTCAGTTTTCTGTTCAGCTGCACCAGTTGCTGAGGCTGCACCAGCGGGTCTCGCCAATTCCAAATGTCAAGTTGCGCTTTTTCAAAATCAGGAATCGTAGTGTCTTTTGGCAAAGCTATCGGCGCTATACCCAGAAGCAGGCGTTTCTCGTCTTTGCTGAACACAGGGTTATAGTTTTCGCTTACATTCCATTCGGCAGGCATACCCGATTTGTCTTTATCCGCTACCACAGAGGCAGAATCAACGCCCGTCTTGAAATAATACAGAGCATAATCTTTTATCTCTTTTTTCAGGCTATCGCCTGTCGCCAAGAAGATCAGCTTGCTTCCCGATTCGGATAAAGCCAGATTCTTGTATGTGGTTTTTCCAACCGACACCGTTTGTTTGGCGAAGTTATTCAGGTCTATATACAGCACGCCCGGCTTGTTAACGGTATCTTTCGCGCTTGGTTTCAAGATGGTGGCAAAAGCCTTTCCGTTTCGGCTGAAAACAAATTCGGTAGCGTGTTTGAGCGTATCCTCTTTGCATGTGAGGATATTGCGAAGAATCAGCGTGCTGGCTTTTATATCCTTTTTGTCTTTCACCTTCAACGTATCGTCAAGATTATAAGCTGCGTAATCGGAATAGTCCTTCCCTATTTTATAACTCTTCACATTCGGAATCTTGGTTAGGGAGAACTTCTCTAATGAAATAATCGCCAGCGAATCTTTCGGCATCTTTTCATCAGCGGTCTTCTTAATCTTTGCCTGCCGCGTCACAATGTAAGGGGCTTTAATCAGGGCAACGACATGTTTTTGGTCGGGTGTAACCGAAAATGTGTATCCGCGAGGGATTTGAAGCTCTTTGAGGTTTTTCAAATCCTTTACCAGCAAATAGTCATCGCCTTCTTGTTCTCTGACAAGGACAACCGAGTACTTCCCGTCATGGGTCACTTGAACATTGGTAAGGCTTTTCCATGAATCATAAACCGTATGATCCAACACTTTTTTTTGCGCTGTCCCCGGCAAAGCCATTAATGCCGCAATGCCGAGAACAACACATTTAAAGTATATTTTTCCAGTCATAATGATAAAAAGTTATAAATTAATGAACCAATGTGATAATATACCGATGAGCCAATTGACACAAAGCGTGAAAATTCGTCATTCTTCATTTAAAACATTAGCATATAGGCATATTATTATGCTTCTTCGCCGTATTCCATTAAATATGCTTTGATAAAAGCATCTAAGTCGCCATCCATTACAGCATTCACATTGGATGTCTGATAATTTGTCCGGTGATCTTTCACCCTGCGGTCGTCGAAGACATAACTGCGGATTTGCGATCCCCATTCTATTTTTTTCTTTCCGGCTTCTATTTTAGATTGCTCGCGGCTGCGTCGTTCCAGTTCCAGTTCATAAAGTTGAGATTTCAATAAACGTATCGCGTTGTCTTTATTCCCAAACTGTGAACGGCTCTCCGTGTTTTCTATCACAATCTCTTTCTCTTCGCCGGTTTCAGGGTCTTTGTATTTATAATGCAGACGGACGCCCGTTTCCACCTTATTTACATTCTGCCCTCCCGCTCCGCTCGAACGGAATGTATCCCATGTGATATCGGATTGATTAATGTCTATTTCAATTGTATCATCTACCAAAGGAACGACATATACCGAAGCAAAAGACGTCATCCGTTTTCCCTGCGCATTGTAAGGCGACACGCGCACCAAGCGGTGAACGCCGTTCTCCGATTTCAGGTAGCCATAAGCATATTCGCCTTCGACTTGTAATGTGGCTGTTTTTATTCCGGCTTCGTCACCATCCTGCCAGTTGGTGATGGTTGTTTTATAACCCTTCGATTCGCACCAGCGTTGATACATGCGGAATAACATCGAAGCCCAGTCTTGCCCTTCGGTTCCGCCTGCGCCACTGTTTACCTTCAGAACCGCGCCCAGTTTGTCTTCTTCGCGGCGGAGCATATTTTTCAGTTCAAGGGCTTCTATTCGTTCCAACGCGTTTTCGTACGCTATATCTACCTCTTCTTCAGAAGTTACGCCTTCTTTCTGGAAGTCGAAAGCGAGTTGTAGCTCTTCGGCAGCTCCTTTTACTTCGCTATATCCTTGTATCCAGCCTTTTAATCCGCGTATAACTTTCATTTGGGCTTCCGCTGTTTTCGCGTCATCCCAGAATCCGGGAACTTGGGTTCTTAATTCTTCCTCTTCGAGTTGTATTTTTTTAGCATCGACGTCAAAGATGCCTCCTCAGCGCGTCCTCGCGCTCCAACACTTCTTTGAGTTGGTCTGCAGTAATCATAAAATTAATATTATTAGTTATTCAAAATATTTTGAGATGCAAAGATAGAAATAAGTTGTAAGTTACACGAAATAAAATACGAATTACGGTTGGACATAAAAAAGTTGTGAAAATTATTTGTATATAAAAAAAAAAAGCTACATTTGCATCGCTTTTGAAGAGAAGCATTTTTTGGAGAGATGGCAGAGTGGTCGATTGCGGCGGTCTTGAAAACCGTTGAACTGAGAGGTTCCTGGGGTTCGAATCCCTATCTCTCCGCTGAAAATAAGTAAGAAAGACGGTTTGTAGCCGTCTTTTTTCGTATATATACCTCTGTGATACTGTTTTATCATCTATATGATAGTATATGTGATTGTATGTCGATATGTGCCAAAATATGGTAATATTTGGCTTTTGTGATACCAAAAATGGTTTGGGTATCACAATGGGTATCACAAAGTTCGAAAAAAGTTATATCTTTGATGCACAATCTTAAAATCAGTAGTTATGGATGGCGTTGTATTATCATACGTTTTTGATAGAAAAGGTATAACAAAAAATAATTCAAAGAAAGAAGCTCTTATTCAAATCAAGGTGTATGACACTAAGACCAGAAGAAGAAAGTATATTACAACAAACGAATATATATTAAAAAGTCAGTATTCAGATGTTGGTTCCGGTGGACTGTCCATAATCAAACATCCAAATGCAGCAGTTATAAAAGCTCGAATAGATAAAATCTTTTCAATAGTACAGGTTTACGTCTATTCCGATAAGTGCGAAACATGGGAAGATATAGACAACTGGGACAAAGAAGATGATTTATCGACTGCTAATGTAGTAGAGTTTATAAAAGCCGATCTAAAAAGACGTGAAGTTTCCTTATCAGTGATGGAGTATAACAATTCATTCATAAAACGTCTGGAAGAATACGGAAAGATAAAAATATTTGCCGACCTCGCATATAGCAGAATTGAAGACTTTGATTTGCATCTAAAAAAAACAATCAAATCACAACCTACATTATATAAACGTCATTCTCTGTTCAAAGGTTATTTAGAAAAAGCCAGAAAAAGAGGACTGATAGAACGTAATCCTTACGATGAATTTACTTTCAAAAAAGGTAAATCGGACGATCCTATATATCTTATCGAATCGGAAGTAAAGCAAATAATAAACTATAAGCCAAAAGGAGCAGCAAAAGAAAGTCTGGGAAGGGTAAGAGATTTATTTATTTTCCAATGTTATACAGGTTTGTCATATACCGACCTCGAATCGTTTAGTAGAGATAGCATACAAGTTATCAATGGGCAAAAGGAAATTCACGGCACCAGAAATAAGACAGGAGTACCCTATGTTATTTTGCTTCTCCCGATAGCGGAAGAGATAGCAGAGAAATACGACTATACACTACCTGTTATCAGTAACCAGAAATATAACGACTATCTGGGCACACTAATAGAACGAATCGGAATAGATAAGAACGTTACCACGCACACTGGAAGACACACATTTGGCACCTATTTAATAAACAAAGGTGTAAGTATCGAAGCCATACCAAAGATTATGGGACATACTAATATGAAACAATCTCTTTTGTATGCTCGCATGCTCGGAGTGACCGCCATCAATGAAATGAAAAAGCTACTCGATATTGATGAAACACAGGACGAAGACGAAGAAAACGAAAGTTAATAATGTTTAAACTTTTCATTTTATTATTATCTCATATTATGGCACTCTATTTCACGTTATTCCCGTTAAAAATCAACCTGTTGACATAGGTTGATTTTTTGTTTATAATTACTCTACTAATCAATATTTAAGGCTATGAGTATGCTAACGGTAGATAAATTTATAGAGCTGTCAAAATTAAATATAACCAAAGAAGATATTACAGGTAAGTCCCGTAAAGAAGAAGTTGCTATCGCGCGTGAAATATATTGGTATTGTTTGAATACCCAGGGATTCGGATACCGAAGAATATCCCGGTTGGATGGACGCTGTAAGCAAACTATTTTAAGTGGAATCCGTACAGTGAAGAATCTTATTGAAACAAATCACTCTTTAATAAAACCATATAAAAATATAATAGATATTTTCGCGTCAACAGCGATTTAATTGATTCACTACATATAACTTCATCGCAAAAAAGATATGAGCAGAATACAAACGCCTGTATCGGGCATAACAACAACATCAACATATAATGAGGGCGAATGTTTTTCGCTTATCAATCTTCGCCCTAAAAATGGTGCGTTACATCCTGTATCTCCCCGCAAAGTCGTTCAGGAACTATCCCAAAAATACGATATAGTTTTCGTACACCAAAACAACGACTATCAGAACTGGCTTGGAATAACAACCGTAGGCGATTACTCTTCCGTATATTGGGATGTCCGGAATGAACAACCCGAAAATATCGCGCCTCATATTCCGGGTAAGATAAACAGTGTCCAACAAATAGGCAATACTGTTTCACTGATTACATCCGATAATATTTACTATCTGTTCTATCGGGGTGGCAGCTATGCTTCCCTTGGCGAAATGCCGCAAGTACCTGTGATTAATCTAAAAACATCCGATAGGATGAGTTTTTGCGAGTTATATTTTAATTCCGAATATGATTCGGGTACTATTAACGCTGATAATTTCATAGACGCTACAAAAGGGCTTGTCAATAAGGCGATGAATGTTATGATGTATGACGGATACACCGATAATGACGGCGTTTATCACGAACCGTTAGGATTACAATTATTTGACGCTTGTTTTATCCGCTATGCTTTCCGACTGTATGACGGAACGCTTACAAAACATTCTCCGCCTATACTTATTATGCCGGTAAGGGCTATTGTAGGAGAGCCGGACAGTGGAAACAACGAGTCTGTAAAAAGTATTACATATAAACAAATACTGGGTGAATTTGTAAATAATCAATCCCATATCCGTGTGTTTGGATATAGGATTGGAATGTTCTATGATACCACATTAGGAGGTAACTACGAAAATTGGAAAGACATTATCCAATCGGTGGATATATTTATGTCAGCTCCGTTGGGCGTTTCTAATATCGAAAATATCAGGAAAGATATGATTCTCAATATCAGTCTCTCTACAACAAGATCATATAATCTAATTAAAGGAATCTCCGCCGACGCTCTGAAAAATATATCCAATACATCTTCCTTTTACTTCATAAAAAGCATTGAGCTGGGGAAAGTTATAGGCTCTATACAACAGCCTGAATTGATACCATCCAATGATTTAGAGATAAGCAAGATGGAGAATCTGATATTTCAGGAAGTGATGTCGGATGATAATTTCTCAAATCATACCATCGGAGCTGAAAAGAGCTTTGTTTATAATAACAGGCTAAATTTAGCCGATATTAAAACAACTTTTTTCAAAGGCTTCAATCCCGATTATTTCCTGTGGCATAATACGCTTACTCAATACCCGGATATAAAATACCCGGAGACGACAAATATTGTTCCCGGAAATTATAACGGATACAAATACGCGGATGCGCCGGGAGAGATATTTTTTAGTTTATTGATACAGATTGATATTGAAGTTGATTCTGCTATTCAAAAAGTATATCAATATGCGAGCGTTATTCTTTCTTCAATTTATAAAATGTTCATGAGCGCCTTTCTATCTTATCCCGATTCGCGGGCAAAACGAATAACTATTTATAGGCGTTCCGGCGGGAATTGGTATCAGGTGTTTTCAAGACCGCTCGAAAAACATAATTTCCTGAATTTATCTTACTTCCTCAATGATGGATTATTGCCGATAGTAGAGAATGTATCGCCTGTTTTAATAGACCAATTGCCTGATACGAATACTGTTGTTACTACGAACGAACCAAATAAAGTAAAAGTATCGGAGCTAAACAACCCGCTGAATTTTCCGTCTATAAATACCTACCGGATAGGGAACGGCACAATACTGGCTATCGCTACTAACGCGATGAATGTGTCCGATCGTAACTATGGACAGTATCCTGTTTTTATATTCACTACGCAAGGAATATGGACATTGAATGTAGGATCGGGTGAAGTTGTTTATTCAACTCAATCTGCCCCTACTTATACTGAACCTCCTATAACGGATATGATTTGTGAAACGCCTTTCGGGGTCGTATTTGTCACTAAGCGGGGATTGCAAATCATCAATGCGCAATCCGTACAATTTATTTCGCCGCAACTGGAAGAAGATTATCAGAATATAAACATTGAACTTCCGACACTGCAATGTGCCGGAGTAATACAATTATTCAATGATAAATCATTTAAAGAATATCTATTAGGCTTGGAAAACATTATTTACAATCCTTATGAATCCGAACTTATCATCTCCGATAAAGATTCCGATTATAGCTATGTGCTTAATTTTCCTAACCAATCGTTCTATAAATCAACGGAACGAATAGATCAAACCGTTAAAAATGTTTTTCCTAAATTATTGGTTATAGAAGATAACAAGCTAAAAGATTATTCGGAATCCGACAATCCGAATACGTATGTTTGTCTTATAACGCGCCCCCTGTCATTCGCAATACAGGACATTAAAAACTTAGAACGCATTATTCTTCGAGGATTATTTGTAAACATACAAAATGTTCATGAGGATAAAAAGTCTATTATAATGGCGCATTATTCAAACGATGGAATAAATTTTCCTGCTTTAAGGGCTTTTACAATAGACCCAAGCAATCGAAAGGATTATGATATGGGACTATTCGCGTCCGCTAAATTTAGGCAGTTTATACTTTCTTTCGCGGGCATTGTTGATCAAAGCAGCAAAATTAATTTCTTAGACACTCAAATAAGGCAAGAATACAACAATACCAAAATGAGATAGCAAAGAACCTTGTTTCTATTCTATATAAAAATAGAGCTTGTCTCCCGACAAACTCTACCCTCTTCATAATCTTAAAATCTAATACTATCAAAATACTAATCAAATATCTTCTCAATATATATTGTAATAATAAATTAGGTCTGTGACCTGCTCATATATTTTTTCGCATACTTCAAATACTTCTCTTTGGCTTTCCTTCTATCTGCGGGAGTAGATTTATTATTCCGGCTCAAAGGAGTGGAATAAAATATCAAATCTCTCAATGAAAGCATATTCGTGTTTTTGGGAAGCCATTTCTTACGTTTCATCTTATTTATTTCATCCCGGTTTACCGATACAAGCTTATCACCGGAAGCAAGTTCCATCAGCATGACATGAAACTGTTTATTGAATGCTTTTTGTTTCATATCCGCCAGGCGAATAGCAAAACTCATTTTTATAGCGTACCGGCGATAAAACAGCCAGTTTAACAGCCATATCCTAAATTCCTTAAAATCGGAAACTATATCTTTGAACATACGACCTATTTTTATACAAAAATAGCTCAATACTATATATACATTCGTATTTTCCTGCGTAATGTTTTCTGCCCTTTAGAAACTGGATACGCCGACAGGCTTTTTAATTTTGTGCTTTGGTTCATCATCTATCACTTTCGGCAAAGGAAGCTCCCGGCAGATGTGACAACCTATCATACGCGTCATAAGTATATCATCATGCTTACCTTCTTTTGCTCCGAACGATTTATTTTTCTTCTGTTCATATACCCTTGCTTCATTCAGGGCTTCTTCGTTACGTTCTACATAACCTTCTTCCCGAAGTTCAGCCACATAGTTATCAATGATCAAAGGCTTGGTACTTCTATTCGTATGCCATCCATACACCGCCGGTTCGCCCTCTTTTATTTTATCTGTCGAAGTTCGGCTGTACAGGTTCTTGTAATAGTTGGAGATAGTATCGAATATAAATTCCGAATCATCATACTTCGATTCCGATTCGTAAGTATTACTCTCCACGACTAAGAGCGCGTTACAATAAAACGTTGCTATCTGCGCGGCAACCCACAAAGCGATATCCTTATCGATACGTCCGCGCCATTCCGCCACTATCTCCGGTTTCCCCTTATACATCATCCAATATCGATCATAAACGACCATGACGCCCCAGTCTGCTTTTTCCGATAATCCCTTTTGCGGGTCAAAAACTACTACATAGCGGTTCGATACATTTATATCCGTATCAGGATATTCCCATAGCCTCAGCTTATCCCTTTCGCGTAATTCTTTCAGTTTGCTGTCTCCGGTCGATAAATCTTCTAATGCCTGTTCATCCGGAATAAATTTGAGTTCTGATAATATTTCTTTCCTCCTCTTCGGTTCCAGCTTAGCAAGGTTCGGAGAACACAAAGAAGACAAAGCGCCGATAGCTGCCGGCAATTTGCAATATTTACGCATGGCTTCTATATCTTCTGCCCTGAACGCGGGCGTACCCGAATCTTGGAAGGCTTCAATATCATCCGATGGATATTCCTGCTTCATTTTCGTTTCGCTCGGAAGCTGCGCGCGCATAAATCTCCTCCAGTTGATATTCTCCAACGTGCAACCCTTATGATTGGTGAATAGGTTGATTTCATATTTATTCATTGTCAATACAAAATCTTCTATCGTCCCTTTTTTCAGTTTTCCGTTATGCTGAATATAATTTCCATTGAAAGGCTTGCTATACATATCAATCATATACCACTCTACAAAAATATAATCATAAACCGATTCGCCTTTCTTGGCTTTTTCCCATTCTGTATAGAAATGGTCGCCTATACCATTGGCGGTGCTCTCTCGGATAATCATCGTATAAGGTTCGGCGGGAATGGAAGATATAATAGATGCTTCTAAGTTTTCAGGATTATTGTTTTCTGTGTTTGGAAAATAGGCTATTTCGGAAAAGTGCGCCATCTTTGTATCCTGTGAACGCACCGAATCAGGCTCAACAGCCGTACCAACAGTAATAAGGCAACCGCGTTCTGGAATTTCCTTAATATTCTGTGTACCCTGAAATGGTTTTAAGTGATGCTTTATACCATTTATAGGCATCATACTATTAAGCGAACGGCTCAACATGGCACGTATATTCTTCGAGGCATCATGCAAGTGCGCGCATATTACACTGTTCCAGTTTCTTTTGTGAATAATCTGTATCCATTTCATGTAAAGCTGTACCAGTGTTGATCCTCCCCATTGACGGGATTTAAGTAGTATCAGGCGAATAGGCACGCCTGCTAACCTCATTATCTCTAAGCGGTCTAATAATCTTTGCTGTCCCCTGTTCAGTTTGAATGGAACATCTTTTCCGGATAGTTTATGTCGAATCGTAATGCAAGAAATAGCGAAAAATTCAAAGTCATATTTATAACGGAGTTCGCAGAATCCTATCCAAAAATCGAAATAAGCATCTTCGGTCAACTCTTCTTTATTCACTTTGAATAGTTTAGCGATGGTACCATGTTTTGTAAGAAGCTGACAAACTTCCTCTTTCATCATCGGTTCAGGTATGTACAATAATGGTGAGGGTGCGTCCTTTATCTTCAGACACACCCTTTCACCCTGACACCCATCTCCTGTTACCGGATCGTATGGTTTATTTATTTCTTTATGCCTTCGGGCGTTCTCTGTTATTATTTGTTTTACATTAATCAAAACTTATATTTTAATCCGAACTCACTTCCATTAGGCTGTGAACCTAAACTCTTCCAGTATTTATATTCCAATCCTAAACTGTGATAGAATAGTCCTCCTCCAACGCTGATATAATTCAGTGTTGAATAGGAAGCGGAAATAAACGGCTCAAAGGTCGGGCACTTTATAATCTCTTTTTGAATAGGCGTGAAATCGTAATCAATACTTGACAATTGGTTATATTGTATTGTCGGGTGAAGCTCTAATCTTCCTAATTTTTTATCATCGAAAAGTATCGCGCTGTATGTTCGGCGTTTTTCGTATTCTAAAATAATAGCGGCGGTATCCACGACAGGCGACATCGGAACGACTATCGGCATAGTCGCTATTGATTTTATTGGCAATATAGGGCTAACAGGGGTTTCCTCCTTAATCAACTTTATATTTCCTGCCGGAACACTACCGGATGTTTGTTCTCCTCTCACGTACCTTATTTCGCCCTCATCGGCGGTTGAGCGTCCGATAAAGAATCCGATAGCAAGGCTCGCTAAAATGGATAGCAGTGATATTGTCGCTTTTTTCATAATCAGTCCAATATACACCAATCTTCGGCAAGCATATCCGTTTGCGACGCAAGCCATCCGGTAACGGTTGAGCCTCCGGCGGTTTTCATGTTAATATTCGGTAAGCGAGTAACAGTTCCGGTATCTCCCGGCTCAAACAATCCCAAATCCACGCCGTCGATAGTTGAGCCATACGGATATTTCGGAGATTCCGTTATAACAGGTAAGTCAAAATCCACACTTCCTTTATTCAGGTAAATACACATCCCTTTACCGTTCCATCCGTTACGAGCCACGGCTTTTCCGCTCTTGACAGCTTCAAGTGCATCACCGAAACTTAAATTTTCTTTAGAATTTAATGTCATAATCCTTGTTTTTAGTTGTTAAATTTAAAATAGTTCATCCTGTTTAACCATCCTTTCAGGAATATGGATTGTCCGGGTTGTTTCGCAAGATTTATAAAATGTTGTTTTCGCCGTTCCCATAGCTTTTTAAAAAGTTCTTTCTGATTCGGATAGTCGTTAACAGCGGCTAATGTTTTTGCTCCTACTATTCCATCGGCGTTCACGCCTAATATCTGTTGAGGATATTTAATGCCATAAATACCCGACCCCCATAACCAGTCAACGACCAAATTAGCTATGGATTGATTGTTTATTTCATCGGCTCGCCATCTGTCCCAATACATTGGTTTCGCGATAGCTTCCCATTGTTCGTCTGTCATTTCATATAACGATTTTGTCGCATTGGTGTAAGCTTTATTTCCAACTTTGACAACCGCTATTCTTGTTGAAGTATCATGTCCTGCTTGTTTCCACGTTCCGATGGTGATGCCCATATTCGTTTCACCGCCTTTGTCATTCGGATTGTTGACGTAGCCGCCTTCAACTTCTTTTACGATTGGAATCCATTCCTCTATTTTAGCCATGTTCGTTTTGTTTTTCGTTATCGTCTTTATCGGCGGCGTCCATAGCCTCGTTCACGCTGTCAGGCATAAGCTTTTTGAACTCAAAAGCGATAAGGTAATAAATCACCGAAATCCATTTTATCTTCGGGTACGCCCGATGTAAATTACGCAGGCTGTTGCGGATATAGTAATACAAAGCGATGGCGATTAGTATCTGAACGGCGTAAACCGATTTCTCTCCCAAGTTCATAAAATCCATAAGTGATTTTATGAGAAAAGTAATTCCTAAAATAAGGAATAGCTCCTTAAAGGAATCTTTCAGTTTATTTCCCTCGAAATTGACAAGCCTGCGCATCTTGAAGCTTATCCCGACATGGTCGGCGCGGAAGCCCGCGAATATATTCACGGAAAAAGCCAAAAGGCAGGCATATACAAAGCTATCCGTATTCTCGAAATATGCTCCCGCAACGCCGGCAATGGCGATAAGACAGGCTTGTATTTCTGTCATAAACTGCATTTTACATAAAATTCTTACCATAACTTTAATTTTTTAATTCGTTTATTTGTTTTTTTAGCTCCGCATTATCTTTTTCCATTCGTTTTAATGTTTCTTCGAGCCATGTAATTTTTTTTGAGTAGCGCTCTCTTTCTTTGTCCGCATCCTCTATATAATGAGTGATACGATATCTCATTTTATCTATTTCAAATTGATAAGTATCTAATTGAACTTTATACATCTCAAATACCTTATTCTCAACTTGTTTCTCCAACGCCGCGGCTTCCGCCCTGTTCTTTCTGCGAGTGGCTATCCATGTGATTATAGCCGTTATAACTACCCCTACAATGTTCTGCCACCATGTTTCCATATTCAATGTATAAAATCAATAATCATTTGAATAATCAAGCTAAGAATGCCTCCGTTCATCACATACAGGTATTCTCTCCAGTCTATTTTCAGAGTTTTATCCGAAAGGGACTTATTCCCGGTGCAAATGATAATCCCTATCACGGCTACAAGTCCGAAGCCCCGCAAAGTGGCGGTAATGATATTACCCGCTGCGTCATCGTAGTTGATAAAATAACCGATAATGCCTATAACCATCCCTGATATAAATAGGAATACAGGTGTATTTTTTAAACCGTTAAGAAGATTTTTCATTTTATAAAATCATTAATATCATTCTTCTTCCTGATAACTAATCGTTTCCTTACCGTTTGGTGTATCAACAGTTACATGAACTCCCGCATTAGGATCATTGTTAGTATTAAGATTCAAGTGAATAGTTTCACTACCAATCTCAATCTGGTCATAAGTTTCATCATCTATCTGATACTCATTTAATCCTATAAGTTCATGTGTCGTATTATCGTGTGCTGTCCCAAGTATTTTAGCGCCTTTTGGCAGTACTAAATTACCGTCACTATCAAAATACAAGTAACCGTTTATGAAAGATCTTGTTATCAATGGGTCTTGAGCAGATACATCTTTCAATCCGCCTTCTTCAACATCAGCAGTAGCTCCACCAGCTAATGCTCCAACAAGTGAAGCATATACATCAGGTATTACATTACCCATATAATCACAAACTTCAGCTGAATTTACAGAAGGGTCTGTTTCAAAAGTTAATTCTTCATCGGCAGGTATCAATCTTACATTCTTTTTTGCTTGTAGCTGAATTATACTTATTGGATGTGCTTCATTATTTTGAACAGTAATAATTTTTGAATAGTTATAACTATTTGCAAAATATGTATGAGTAGGTGTCCTATCTATAATTTCATAAGTAGCCCAATTATCATGAGTAATATATATATCACTATTACCTACTAAAACATTATTTAAACATTCTTCATCTGGTGAAATTTGTTGGGATATAATATTACCTATAAATTTGATATTATTAATAGGTATCTCAATATCAATGATTGTCCAATTTATAAAATTTGATGTATATACTATTCTTCCATATTCACTACCATTCGTAGAAGCACCATATACTGCGAAATACAAATTATTATTATTAATCCACGTACCAATTATAAATTCTCGATTAACATCACTTAAAGGTATATTTGTCATTTCTGTCCAATCTGTTATTCCATCAACAGAATAATACAATTTCCTACGATTCCATCTATAATCACCATTATTTAATATAAAGTTATTATTCATTGGTGAAACCATTATATCCCATCCATCATTTAAACCATCAGCAATACCTAAGTTAACTCGTGTAAATGTAACAAGGTCAGTTGTTGTATAGCATTGAGTAGTATCCTCATTATAAATGTGTAGTATATTATTATGATAAATAAGTTTAAAAGTATCCCCCATTGGAGCATCATCTTCTCTAAAAAAGACAGGATTAGTCCAATTAATACCGTCTAATGAAGTACTTAAGAATGGTTCTGTAACATCACCATTTAACCCAATAATAATAAAGCGTCCAGTACCATTTATATGAGCGTAAGTAACTGCCTTAATATTACATGCTTCCTCCGCAATTTCTGGTATAGGATTTGATTTATGAAATACTTTAAATCTGTCTGTAATTGCAACAGAATATAAAACGTAATTGTAATTACCTACAATTACAGCTACTTCACAGTTTGGGATATATGACCATCCAATTACAGAATCACACAACTGACTTGTATCTACTGGTTCATAATCATCATCTTCATCATGTTCTTCTTCCTCGATAGTTGAATAAGTTTCTGCAATTTTAAAATCTGTGTAATTAATAATATAATCATTTCCGTTTACTGTACATATGTGGTCATCTAACAATTCGGTAAATGTAACTGGTTGTTTCAGATTACCATAGGCAATAACCCATTCACCATCTACCACTTTCCTTAAAGTCTCAACATCCCCTATTCTCTCTGATGACCATGTCTTATTGGAAAGTATATTATCATCATCTATCATGTCTGATGGATCAACTGAACCACCTCCACTACCGGTAGAAAATATATCCTCTAAAAGAGAAATGACATTTTCTTTTGTTACAGGTGTACCGTTAAACGTTATGCCGTTTGACCAATTTTCCTGGGTAACTTTCTCGTTTTTATCATAAAATGATAATAGAGTTTGCCCTATTACATATCTAAGATCATCTTTTTTATACGTAATTGGCTCTTTTCCTGTTAGAGATAAAATCACTTGCTTATCTGTCGTTGTTATTTGTAACATGGCTTTTGCTATTTAATTTATAAAAATGTTTCGTAATTTTTTCCGGCGATAGCAGGTTCTGTACTTAACGTAATATTCTTTAGCTCAATATTCGGTATTATTTCCACGTCTTTACTATCCAGCGTCACGGCATTAGCCTGTATAGGAAGAATCGTATTGGCGTCCTTGCTATCCAGCGTCACGGAGCTAAGCTTAGCGTCTGTCGTTGTGCCTTCTGGCGGCAAACCATTATCGTAATCAGTCATAATAAAAAAGTTACAAGTTACGAGTTACAAGAAAGGAATAAGTTCAAAGTACTTATTACTTAATACTTATTACTCATCACTTTTCTTACATCGGGTTTAAAGTCGTAACTAATAATCGTAATTGTATATAAGTACCGTTTATATTAAACGACGGTTCAATAACGCCGTTTGTTCCTAATATTTTGTTATAAAAATCAGGGTGTCCTGAAGCGATATACTTATTATTCTCATCTAATTGCATCTCTGCTTGTTTATCATTATTAAGATACTTCAAACAACGTAAGTCAGATGGTAGCACATCAACCCATTTAGGCTTTTGCTTATTTAACCAGAACGCTAAATCAGTCACTTCATCATTCGGATTATCATAGTCTTGCCTGTAACATCTACGTAAATGAGCAGATCCGTTAATAGTAAAATTAGGTACTCCGTTTACTGCTATAAATGAGCCGTATGCAGGATATGTATTACCGTTGTATGTTACAGTGCCGGTTGTATCGGTCGGTGAGTTCGGTTCGACAAGATACCAATACCCTGTCTGTAAATTTCCGGCTGAAATTATATCTGTAGGAATTTGGTCAATAACACGCATTTGAATCGTATTATAAACTACAAAGTCTAACACTTCATACACAACGGCGTTCTCTGAACTGGTAAAAGTAGTTACACCGGATACACTTTTAAATAAATTATTTCTGGTAACAATACTAGATGAATAGGTTGAACCATTATATGTAACAGTGGCAATCTCCTCATCGGTAGACCTCACTATATACATTTTATACATACCATTCTCTTGAAGTTCAACTTCCGTAACAGGAATATTACTTAAAGAGGGTGTGCTGTCAACATAAACTCCATTCATCATAGGAAAATTGTTAAATAGATTTATTTTTGACAATTGCTTCCTACCGCCAAGCCATATTATATTACTATCTGCTCTACCTGTGTTCGGTTGCGAGATGTCCACATTTGATTGGAAAGATATTGATTCGTCCGTAACGTCTAAGGCAGCGTTTGCCCCCGCAGGGTTGAAAGACCCCGCCTTGGTCGTGTCTGTTGTGATAGGGATGCTGTCATTCCTATCATCAGTGTAGCCGAATCTAATTAATCTGCTTATTTCAAATAAGTTAATATCGGAATATTTAAGAACTAAACCGTCAATAGCTGAATTATTTGAGAAAATCCATCTACCTGCCGGTAAATCGGTATCTCCATATTCAGTGATGGTAGGAACTGTAAAGCCTTGATTGGTACATCTGTCAACAAAGTTCTGTCGTAATTCAGCAACGGTATTGCCAATCAAAGCTGCGTATTCAGTCTCGCTACCAAACTTAAAAGTACAATTATTAAAAGCCTGATAGGTTTGAATAGACTTGTCTAAAACAGTTTGATCTTCTATATAGATACTACTTGAATCAAACAACGTTAAATTCACATTAGCGCCTTTTAATTCTTGTTCTTCTGCACCAATTACGGATATTCTTGAGACATTTCCTGTGTAAGTTACTGCATTTCTTATTTTACACAAACCAATATCAGTGTATGTACCAAATTCTTTAATATCACAATTACGACAAGTCATTATTGAAAATCCCCTGTCACCAACATGAAAGTCTAATTTTATATCATTAAAATACGTATCATGTCTAAACCTGCCGTCTCCTTGGTAATATGTCGGATGCTGAGTCAATACGGTGTTATCCATGCTATCACCGCAAATAATCGAATGTCTAAAAGAATTGGCTGGCGCACCGCTAAATGAAAATACACCGGTATGAATACCGGATGATAACAGATAAGCTGTAACGGCAGCATCTGTATTACCGCCAACGTTAACATGGGTATTCTTAGGATGCTGCCTGGTGGTTTGATTCCAAGTAATGTCTTTATCGCCTAAACAGGAACACCATTTTAGTGCATCATCTGTCATATTTACGCCAGGGTATTTATCTTTAAAATTATACATTGTCGTCATTATTAATGGTAAATACTACACGACCACCGAACGTTAATTCGGCGACAGCATTATCAAACTTCGCTACAGAACCGTTTTGAATGGTATTGTAAGCATCTTTAAATTCAGGAGATTGGTCTCTAAACAAAACTAAATCGTCAATCTCAAAAATTTGATCATTATATTTTATATTATATTTCATATTGTTACAATTTAATGATAAAGGCGATTACATAATAAAGAGGTCGAATGTCGATAGGATCAGGATTATCTTTCCCGGTTGCTTCTGTCCTGCCTGAATAATCTGAATTTTTAGTTTCATTCCACAGGTTGAAAGGTCTATTATTCGCGTTATCCCCCCATTTCTTATTTGTATATTTTATGTCATGCGTATGTGACGGTATATTTGCCAGTAAAAGTGTGATAAAATCCTTACCGCCTGTTTTACCGATAGCGTTATAATTAATATTATCGGGATTATATCCCACTACAAACCGATTTCGCATATCAGGCGTTTGTTTTCCGTCTACGATCTGTCCGTTGCATAACGCCCAGCCTTCGGGTATATTCTCTACCGAACCGCTGTACATGACCACGACATTATTCGGAATAGAATTATCTGGTATAGGTTCCGGCTGTGGTATCTCATTCGCCGTTGTGGCAAGCATATAAATATAAGATTCGTTATCGGTAAGTCCTTTTGTGATATTTACAGTGATAATGCTTCCTGCCGGTATTTCATAATCTATCAGTTCATCTATCGCTATCGTGTCGTTCCCGATAGTCAATGAAGCCACATTGAACGCTTTCACATAATAGAGTTGAAGCGTTTCACCTATAAACATTTGGGAGGTAAGGCTCTCCATCTTGAAGTACAGGCAACGGTTATTCCCTACATGATCCATGTATATTTTTATGCTCTCTACTAATTCTAATAATGATTCGTATTCCGATTTGGATACTTTATCATCTAAGGCTTCATTTATACTGCTTATGTTATCCTCAATGGCATTTAATCTTTCGTCTATATTTACAAACCCTTCCAATTGATTATGGATGTCATCGATTTGCTGTAAAATGAAAGTTATTGAATTATTAATAGCAGTAAGGTCAACTAAATATTTCCATTCTTTGGTTTCAATATCCCAGTAAGCGAACATCTGCTTCGTTTCCACAAAAGAAAACCAACCGTACTCTCCTCCTTGCGGATACTTAATATACAAATCTTCCAAATGAACGACAGGGTCTTTCAGGTAACGTAATACCGGTATCTTTTTTAGACCTTCCGCTAAGTTGTTTATTGCTTTTTTATCACAACATTTACTCATATCATTTAATTATTTCGGTTGCTTTTTTCTCTAATACCTGTGCTATATCCGGCTTTTCAAAAATATAAAATACCAAACTTGCGCATAAGTAGGCGAGTGGTATAAATAAATTGTCTCCTATATATATTCCCTCGTTCAATTCTTGAATCAATGGTATATAGATTGCTTCGGATATTTCGTGTTTTATTCCTTTAGGCAGTGAATAATATTCAAGTACATTAACGAACTCAATATCTAATGGGTCTTCTTCGGAAGCTGTTTTTTTTACGCTCTTCACGCACACGGGACGGCAAATATTACCGCGTGTATATTCATTGGCTTGTACTCTCGCCAATGGGTCTGAACTGTCTATAATCGTCTCGCAAGCTACTTGCCAGCCTTTCATCCGAAAGGAATATAACGTGTAAAAATCTTCCGGCAAAACGATATATCCTGTTCCTCTGGTTATGTCTGATACTGATTTTTGTTCCGAAAAATCTTTTATACGGAAGTAGTTCTTTGGCAGAATATTGACGGCTTTGCGCCACGCGTCCACAAATACGCTTTCTATATGTCCTTCCACTTTAGTAGCGTCTGAACCTAAAAAAGCGTTCGATTCGGTATCGTTCCATCCGAGTTCGTTCATTATCTGCATCACGCGTGCTATAAATAGTGCCTTCATTGATTCTCCGTTGTCATATCTTTTGTTTAATAAAAGTATCTGCGATACAAAAAAGCTGCTAGCATTCTAGCGCTATCAGCCCTTTTATAGTTATCATGATAAAATCTTAAAATGTAAGATTCGGAAATGAAACATTATAAGTTTCCATTGCCGATTTTATACTGTCCGGAGTTTTAAGTTTATTCTTCGCTACTTTATATGGTTCGCCATTCAATACTTCTATGACGCCGTTTATATCGGTTACACTTTCAAACTCCGCGGGATCAAAGTCGATTTTGGTTTTTTTATCGTTTTTATTTTCATCGGCTAACTGCTTTTCAGAGATTCCAATTTCTTTGTTCTTGAATTTGTCGGTGGCTTCAATCGCTTTCTGAACATCTTCGTTAGCAGTCACATAATCGTTCTCATTCCCTTTTAAGGATACCCAAACAACCTTATCCTTTTCTTTCACTTTGATTATGACAGGGAACGTATATTGTATCCCTGTCAATGATATATATTTTTTCTTTGCCATTTCGTAAATATTATAGATGATTAATAAAAAGGTCGGCGACTTTAGCTCAGTGAGCCTCTCGAGTGCGCTTTAGGGTTTTTGAGTACCAATCCGCATATTTCCATCAATCCGCGGCCGTCGGCGTCGGATTGTCCTGATTTTCTAAAGTCGAAGTCGTTTACTCGCCATCCCATCGTCCACTTACGAAGGAAGTCGGCGTCGAGAATAAAGAACTTGTCAGACATACCCATATCATCCAATGTCTGATCGTGCACCACCAATAGGGTACCGAATTTAGAAACGATAGAATTAAATTCAAGTCCGTACGCCTGCATCTTGGCGCCCACGTCAACGATGCGGTTATATTCAACCTGTTCGTATGCTTCGATAACATCGCTACCGGCTATCAACAGTTTTTTCTTCCCTGAAGCATTTCCGGTAAAGGCATGTTTCATAAGCGTGACTATATTTTTCACATCAACAGGAACGCCCCCGAATGAAAAGTCCTTACCTGCTTGTGTCCATATACCTTCCGTAAAGTAAATATCTTCTGCTTTTTGTGTATGGGCGTTTTTCTTCTTAATACGTCTGCGAATACCTTTCCAATATGTTACGTTTTGCACGCGCTTCATATCGAACACCGCTTCTTCTTCTGTATCGGTAAAGTCCCAATTCACTTCTTTGTCGGCACGTTCAAATATTTCAGACATTTCAATCTGTGCCATGAATTTTTGCAGGAATTGAGGAAAGTCGGTAGGAACGCCGCTATAAGCATCTGTTTGTATCTGTGTCTCTGCTCCGGCGCGTCCCATACGTGTTAGTTTAGTATTTATAGGAATAGCAGGAATAATATCGCCGTTTGTGCCTGAACCGTTTACCGCGGTAACTAAAGGATGATTACTTGTGTCTTTTCCTATTATATATAACATCAACTGCCTGTCGGGATCTACGGTCGTACCATCCTCTTTATAACCTTGAACGCCATCTACTAAGATTGTTTGCTCGCTTGCGAATATGCTGTCGTTCGATGTTGTTATGGCCGTTTGGCTGGAACCCGCGGTAACCGCTGCGCTCAACGTGGCGGTTAGGTCGATAACGTCAATGGCATAATGCCTTATCGTTTGATTATTACTTGTCTTTATATCTTTAATCTGTCGGGATATAGTATCCAGTACTACGTCATGTGGCCTGATCTTGGTAACTTTTTCATCTATGGTATCTAAAAGTAAATTCGGTGAATCTACTCTTGTATCCGTATGAGTGGTCATCGCGTCCGTTCTTACCGCGCCGCCGTCAGCCGGTTTAATCACATCCGCGGTCATCGCCGAAGCATCGCATATCCCAAACAGGGAACATAATAGCATGACCATTATCATAAACAGTCCGCTATCTTTCAATTTCAAAATCTTCTGTTTCATTGCTAATAAATTATTGATTGTTATGTTATTATATTTCTTCTTTTATGTCGTCATAGAAGCTGCCTTTCTGCTTTCCGGCCGCCTGTCTTTTCTTTCCTGAACCTGTCGCACTTCCCATATCAACCACATCGGAAGTGTCGGTTAGTTTTCTTAATTGAGGATCTATCCTTTCATTCTTCGCTTGTACGGCTCCCGTATCGATAGCGTCCTGCACATCCTGTTCATAGTTAAGTCCTTTATGCACTAAATCTATCAGGGCAGGGGGAACAATACCCATAAGCAGGTTTTCGGCAAACGCGACAATGTTCTCATTCAATTGTGCCGCTTCTTCTTCGCTAAGTTGATTATCCGAAATGTATTTGTCAATATGCTGAATAGATTGTTCAGTATTCTTTGCGGCTTCTTCCTGTAACTTACGGCTTTCTGCCAATTGTTTCAGGTTCTCTTGGTAGCCGGCTTCAAAATCTTCCAAGTCGCCGTCCATCCAGTCTTTACCGTAAACGCTACCCATGGCGTAAGGAAGTGATTTTTTACTTTTCCCGGCAACCATAGACAACGCGGCGCCTAACCGAGGGTCGCCTGCGACAACTTCCGCAAGTTTACTGTTCGCGCTGTTTAGTTGATTATACTTGTTTTCTGCGTCTGAATAACCGCTGTTAGCGTATTCAAACAAGTCTTCATCATCAATATCTTCTCCTGCCTTAGGATTAGCCTTTCTGTATCGGTCTTGCCAGGCAGCGCGACCTTTCAAGGGCTGTTCTGTTACTTCTTCTACTTTTTCTTCTATCTCTGCCATAGCAAATTGAATTAATTATTAATGGAAAATAAAAAGGTCTGTGACCTTTGTTTGCTCTGTTGAGTACAAAAAAAAGAAATAAGCGAATATTTATATGCGGATAATGCGGGAAAAGGCGCGTGGGCAGAAAACTATAACGCTTATTCATTATCTAAACATTGTATATCGGATAATTTTGTATGTAAATTATTGTATATGGCACAGTTGTTTTATAGGGAAGACAGGGATAGCGATTTCTTTAACGCCTGCGAACAGGTACGAAATAAAGAAACAAATCTTTCTGTTTCTGAAATAGTCTCAAAGGCTATACTTCACCCTGCAAAATCTTTCTACCTGCACCGAAGGGAATATTCAGCCATAATTAAACGAAACGGAATGAAACTCCCGAAGAATGAAATTAAAAAATTACTGCATCTGGAAATATTGAAAAGATCCCGGAAGATAAAAAATGAGAATCCCGGTATAGACATTTTTTGGATAACTAAAATAATTGCCGAACAATCAGCCCCGCGATTCTATATATCGGAAAGAAGAGCGGAAGATATTTATTACGAACTACTAAAAAAACCACAATCAAAATTATACACATGAAGTATATCTATGTGCTTATATTTATTATAGTCTTCGTTTTCTGCGGATTAGAACTAGGATATACAAATCAATCTCCATTATACACGCATTTTACATATATGTTTCAACATTCCGGAGTAGTGCATTTAATAATAAACTCATTGGCTTTTACAGGTATGTTCCGCACGATGGAAAAGTTTGTGAATATGTGGATACTTTCCGCGTCTATTATCGCTGTTTCTTTCGCGGCTTCTTTTATCGCGATGTACGATATTCCTACTGTCGGGGCATCCGCAATGATATACGCGATGTTTGGACTATTTTTCGGTATGACAATATACAGTAAGAATATAAAAATAGCAGATACTAAAAAATACCTGCTATTCCTGTCTGTGGTTCTTATATCACTTATTATTAGTTTCTTTAAACACAACAGTAATTTTGTACTTCATCTCTCATCCATGATAGTAGGATTTATTATATCCATACCGATTTCCATATATGATAATCATAACATTAAAAAATAAGGTAATAAAAAAAGTACTCCATCCCTTTAATATATGTACGTTTATCTGTACATTTACCACATAAACCAAAAAAACAGTACATCATGATAGTCATTAGTCCGACAGAATTGAGAGCCGAACAAAAGAAATACCTGGATTTGGCGGAGAAACAGGAAGTCGTCATCAAACGAGGAAACAAAATGATTCATTTGGTAGTAAAAGAAAGATTGATAACAGATGAAGATTTAGAAAAAGGTATGACGGCTGATGAATTGCTGGTAGGTATAGAGGCGGATATAAGGGAAATGTATAAAAAGAGAGCAAAAAAAAGAAAGTGTATTTTCCCCGCAATACATAAAATAGCCTCAAGAGAATAGGAAAACCTTACCATAACCTGTGCTTCCTTCTAATAGGGTTAAGCCTTCTTTCTAATAAATTTTTAGCTTCCGACAGTACGGAGCCAGCCCTTTCCATATAGATAGCCGATTCTTCCGGCAGCTTTGTTTCCAACCATCGATACATAATATAGGCGATCAGGAACTGCTTTATCTTAATATCGCAAGGTTTCGCCATATGCATATCAAAATCATCCGGCATCAACAGGCTGAATGTATAATCCCTGTCTTTTGAGAAATCCTGTGTCTCAAAATATTCGGGTTCCGCCGGAATATCCCTCATATATCTTGATACGGCAGAAGTGACTTCCGCCTGTGCGTCGAAAAATAATTCCCTGAATTTTGGCAAATAGGCTTCATCGAATACTAATTGTTCAAACAGAGGGTTTGCATCCTTATCGCTTTTGCGGATAGCATGCTGCGAACTCTCTTGTTTTACGCCCTGAAAGACATTTTCATGTGAATATATAAATGTAAGTGGCTTCATACCTGTGCTTTATTATTACCTGCCAACATTTGCTGTACAAGCGGGTTCGTATTTTGTTGTAACTGTTGTTGTATCTCCGGCGATGCCATTGCGCCCTGTTGCATTTGTGGCATCTGACCGCCTTGCGTCATTGCTTGCTGTGCCGCCTGTGCTTCTTCTTTCCGAGCCTGTATCGATTGGAGTAATTTATCGGCGAATGGGAACGCGCCGTTTTGCAGCAATTCCTCCAATGATATTTGTTGCGCTTGGAACAGCTGCATCAGGAAGTCGTTCATCACAAGCCTGTATGCGGGAGTTGATGTGCTTTCTGTTATAGAGAGGTCAAATTCCGCGTTGCGTACAGTATTCGGATCGTATATCATTGTTTCGGGACGCGCGTTGCCGCCGTTGATATTGATATAGCGCGGTTCGGTGTAGAACTGTTGCACCAACTTCATATTCTTTATATCCCTTTCTTCTCTCAATTCCCTAAACGCCTCGAACAGTTCTGTAAGGGATGTGGCGGCGTTTTGAGTTTGTTGCATATACAAAGCCGCGGGTGTTCCTGACTTAGGCGCTTGACCCTGTAACGCTCCCTGTACGCCTGAAATATCTTCCAATAGCTTCAGCTGTATTTGAAGCATATCAGTAATGCCTAATTGTTGAGAGTTGGAAACAATCTGTTGAGGCGCCGGCACGCCCGATTTTCCTGTATATACGATGACGCCGTTAAATACCGCCCATTCGTCCGCGAAATCTTTCACGCTCGTTCCTTCCGGTATCGAATCTTCATGTATCGCCAACACGCCTTTTGCTGACGCGCGCCTTACAAAATCATCCAATGTTATCAGTCGGTTTATATATTTTTGTTGGTCGATGAAGTCCGATACAAACGGAAATATCTGTCCGTCAAAGAACGGATACAAACGAAATGAATAAGGGTGCATCTTATGCCAGTATGGCGTTTCGCCTTCTTTCAGTATATCTCCTTGAGGAGACATGAAATAGAAATACCAATAGTTATCGACAAATCGTTGAACTTTGATAAGCCTTAAATCTTCGGGTTCTATGCCTTGGGACAGTTGCTCCGTTTTACGGATCTCGTTTTCTTGCCGTATAGCTCCTATATCGGACAGTTCTATTTTATATACGTCACCCGATAAGGTATCATGGCATAAGTACCTCTTTTTACTTTCCTTCTTCCATATCTCAATGACCCTGCATCGGGTAGGATCTTCCGGAACAAAGAAATTTTTATGGCGTTTCGCGCTGTTACCCATGAAACTTTCAGCATACGCGATAGTCCTGTCTTTATCACAGTTGGCATATATTCTTTCTAATGCTTCTTCTTTCTCTTCCGAACCATCCCCGAACTTGGCGATGACGTCATATATCCCCAAGTCATGTATTTCCCCTGCCAAGTGGCAATCCCAATGGCGCGGATCTTCCATGTGGTTATCTACAAAGAACCGGTTATAGTTTATCAGGTCGTTCCAAACGTCCATCTTCTCATTACGCCAACCCCAATTACTTTTAAAAATGCCCGCTCCTGTGACAAGGAAGTTCGTAAAGCACGAAGCGTCTAAGCTCCATAACTTATTCAACTGATAGACATACTGAATCGTGGAAGACATCATTTCCCCTTTCGATTGTTTGTCCCTGTCCCGGGACACGCAAACAGGTTCGGTCTGTTGCGATTGGAATACGCCGGACACCGAGCGCACGATTCCCCTTATCCTGTTGTTCTGCAAAGGGACGCTGCCCTGATTGATGATATGCTGCCTTTCGGTTATGCTTCCGCAGCCGTCGGGATCGGGTATCCTGTCGCTCCATTGGTCGGAGAAGGTAAACACCTTATTGCGTTCAGCCTTTCTCCTGAAGCTGTCCAAACCTGTCCAGGCGACAAACGCGTCCATAAGTACATTATGGTTTGTTCGCGAACCGTCGCTTCTTCGCGCGGTGTCGATGATAGGTTTTGGCTCTTTCGGAAAATATTTAGCGGCTAATTTCAGGTTTGCTTTTCTTGTCATATCTATATTTTATTCGGCAAATATGCACATTTACTAATTGTTTGTATGCTGTTCGTACGAAAACTTATTTACTGATACTGTTTATTTCAATATTTCCGTTAAGCAATACGAGCGGATTCAAATTTATTTGAACTCTTGTAAACTAACAAGCTAGTAAACTCAAAACTCATTACTCATTACTTATTACTCATTACTTATTACTCATTACTCATTACTCATTACTCATTACTCATTACTCATTACTCATTACTCATTACTCATTACTCATTACTCATTACTCATTACTCATTACTCATTACTCATTACTCATTACT
>JAISKQ010000308.1 GCA_031260865.1 Prevotella sp. | reverse complement strand
ATTCAACGCTGGTTTGTAGAAGAAACGCGGCTGGGTATCCCCGTCGATTTCACCAACGAAGGAATCAGAGGGCTTTGCCACTATCAGGCGACTCTTTTCCCCGCGCAAAGCGGACAGGGAGCGACATGGAATAAAGACCTGATAAGCAAAATAGCGGAAATTACAGCCGTGGAAGCAAAGGCGTTGGGATATACCAATATATATTCGCCCATCTTAGACATTGCCCGCGACCCTCGTTGGGGCAGGGTAGTGGAATGTTATAGTGAAGACCCCTATCTAGTAAGCCAACTGGGTAAGAGAATGATCACAGGACTTCAAAGCCACGGATTGGTGGCGACGCCGAAGCATTTTGCCGTATATAGCGTACCGGTGGGTGGACGCGACGAAGAAACCCGTACCGACCCTCATGTTGCTCCACGCGAGATGAGGACGTTATTCCTTGAACCATTCAGAGTGGCGTTTCAGGAAGCGGGAGCGTTGGGGGTGATGAGTTCGTACAACGACTACGATGGAATACCCATCACCGGCAACTATCATTTCTTGACGGAGATATTACGTCAGGAATGGGGTTTCAAAGGCTATGTGGTTTCGGACAGTGAAGCCGTGGAATATCTGTACAGTAAGCATAAAGTGTCGAAAGACGCGGTGGACGCCGCGGCGGACGTGGTAAACGCCGGGCTGAATATACGTACTAACTTTACTCCTCCCCGGGATTTTATACTTCCTTTGCGAGAAGCCGTGAAACAAGGAAAAGTTTCGCTGCAAACCATCGACGCGAGGGTGCGCGATATACTTCGGGTTAAATTTATGTTGGGATTATTCGACAATCCATATACGGGAGATAAGACGGCGGTCGATAAAGTCGTAGCTTCTCCCGAACACAAAAAAGTATCTCTTGACGCTGCCCGGCAATCTGTCGTGTTGCTGAAGAACGAGAATAATATACTGCCTTTGAGTAAAGACATAAAGAAAATAGCCTTGATAGGACCTAACGCCAACGAACGTAAAGACTTTATTTGCCGCTATGGACCTGCCAATCCTCCTATTGTAACTGTAAAAGAAGGGCTGGAAGCTTTGTTGCCCAATAGCCAAATCATTTATGAAAAAGGATGCGATATAATCGATAAAAATTTTCCCGAAAGCGAAATTATAAAAGAATCGGTATCGGCGGAAGACCAACAGATGATAGACAAGGCTGTGAATGCCGCGCTGGAAGCGGATGTCGCTATTGTGGTACTGGGCGGCTCGGAAAAAACCGTTCGGGAATATTATTCTCGTTCCAACCTCGATTTGGCAGGACATCAGGAGGCGTTGCTTCGGGCGGTTTACGCCACGGGAAAACCGGTGGTATTACTATTGATAGATGGCCGCGCGGTATCTATCAATTGGGCGAATAAATATATACCGGGCATCATACAAGCTTCTTTTCCGGGAGAATTTACCGGAACGGCATTGGCGGAAGTTCTTTTTGGAGATTATAATCCGGGTGGAAAGTTAGCTGTGACCTATCCTAAATCTGTCGGACAGATTCCTTTTGCCTTCCCGTTCAAACCGGGTTCGGATACAGAAGGACCTGTACGTGTGTCGGGCGCGTTGTATCCTTTTGGTTACGGATTAAGCTATACGACGTTCGAATATTCCGACTTGAAAGTATCGCCTACTCAAACAGGTCGTCTGTCAAATGTGGATGTCTCTGTGAAAATAACCAATACAGGGAAAGTGGCGGGAGACGAAGTGGTGCAGCTTTACCTCAACGACGAAGTAAGCAGCGTGACTACTTACACACAGGTGCTCAGAGGTTTTGAACGTATCGGTTTGAAACCGGGAGAAACAAAAGAGATTAAATTTACGCTCACGCCTCAGGATTTAGGTTTATGGGACAGGCATAATGAGTTTGTTGTGGAGCCGGGCTTCTTTGAAGTAAGGATAGGCGCTTCATCCCAAGATATCCGTTTGAAAGAACGTTTCGAGATACTGTAAAAGCAGTAGAACCATCTATATATCGCGCCCGCGGGGTATTCACGAAGAATGTCCCGCGGGCGCGATTCTATTTATTACATAAACTCATCCGGCAAATTTACCAGATACAGTTTTGTACTGGCTCGGGTGATTGCCGTATAGAGCCATCGGTAGAAGTTTATCCCCAAATGCTCTTCGGAAATATATCCCAAGTCGAGAAACACCGTGTTCCATTCGCCCCCTTGTGCCTTATGGCAAGTGACGGCATAAGCGAATTTCACCTGTACGGCATTGAAAAACGGATCAACTTTCAGCCGCTTCATTTTCGCCGATTTGGTTGAGAGGTCGGCATAGTCCTCCAATACATTCAGGAATAACTCTTCCGAGCGTTGGCGGGTCAATCCTGCCGCTTCCGAATAAAGCGTATCCATCAGTATCTTAATCTCCAGTTCAATATCATGATCCGCGCTGCGCACCAAGACGTCGCGGAAGCGGAATCCGTATAAATCCTGTTCGCGGCGAACGCGCAGCACCTCTACAATCTCGCCGTTGGCAAGGAAATCAATCCCGTCTATCTTTTCGGTCCAATAATAGTTATTCTTTGTTATCATCAGCATATCTCCTGTCGATAATTCCTCTTCCCGGTAAAGAATCCGGTTGCGAACCCCTTGGTTGTAGATATTGGAACGCTTATTCGACCGGGATATAATCATCGTGTTTTCCAATCCGTCCCGGTCATACGACGCGGATATTTCATCTATCAGCTCTTCCCCGTTTATGCGGATAATATCAGGGAAATCATTCAGTATCAGTTTGGGATAAGCTCCGGTTTTCCCCTCGTTCAGCGCGTTGCGTATGTTGGTGGCATTATACAGGATACCAGAACTCTCAGCCTGACGCACTATCTGCGATAGCATAGCCTCGTGCACTTCCAGCCCATAGCCTTCGAGTACAGCCGTTTGCAGCGCGGGGCTGTTTTCTTCCATTACCGGAGGCAACTGAGCGGAATCGCCGATCAATAACAGGCGGCAATTCTCGCCTGAATAGATATAATGGATCAGGTCGTCCAATAACCTGCCCGTGCCGAAGGAAGAAGAATCAAGCCCATCGTTGCTGATCATTGACGCTTCGTCCACAATAAACAACGTATCTTTATACAGATTGTCCATCAGCCCGAAACTGCCGAAATCACCGGCGAATTTTTGTTGCCGGTATATCTTCTTATGAATCGTGAAAGCGGGATGATTGGCGTATGCCGAAAAAACCTTTGCCGCGCGTCCCGTCGGCGCCAGCAAAACAGTCTTTTGCTTAAATTCCGCCATTGTCTTTACCAAAGCGCCCAATAAGGACGATTTGCCGGTGCCGGCATAACCTCTTAATAAAAACAGGCTTTCTTCTTTCGGCAAAAACAGGAAGTTGACAATCTTTTCTAAAGCCGCTTGTTGTTGACCGGTCGGTTCGAATGGAAAATTTTGCTTTATCTTATCTAAGAAGAAATCACTTATCATATCAGGAGATTAAGAGAGTTGAGACGATTTAAGGTCAAAAGTAGCAGATAAAAATATCTTTTTCTAACTTTGTGTGTAGAAAATCAAAATTATGTTTTTACCGGAAACCATAGACCTCGGACATTCAGAGAAATACATCTTATCTATTCGTATAAACCCGGGTGGCTTTATGTTTTCCATTTCCGATCCGGAAGACGGGACGAATTATTGTTTGCGCGAAACATCCTTTTTGATAAGCGACGATTTATTGAGTAACGTACAACGTATTATTTTCGAACTGAATTTCCTTACTCAGGAATTTAAGCAAACCAATGTGATTTTTGTCTCCAAAGATTACGACCTTGTTCCTGCCGCGTACTATGATGCTAAGGAGAAAACGCGCCTGTATGATTTTACGCGTTCGCGAAAATCGAATTATATTGTATCCGGTATTATTGAAAAACAGGACATTATAACCCTCTTTAGCCCGGATAAAGAAATCGTTGAATTTCTGTCGCGCAACTTGTGGTCGCCGCGTTTTTTTCATCATACCAACCTGCTCATCAATTTCTTCGAGAATAAAACGATGCTGACAGGCGATACCTCAAGGATGTACCTGAATTTTCATGGTCATTTTCTGGATGTTATTTGTTTCTCCGGTCAAAAACTGATTCATAGCCTGACGTATGAAAACGAGCCGCTGATGAACCAACTTTATTTTATTCTCAAATTGTGGGAACAATGCGGGTTCAATCAGCAGGAAGATCATTTATATATAGTAGGGAAACCTGAGAAACAGCTCGTAAAACTCCTGCAAGAATACATTAAACAAATAGAACAATCGAATACTCCCAGCGAGATATTTTTATGGAACGAGGATGCGCAAAAAGCTCCTCTTGACCTATTAACGTTATCCCTATGAGAATAATAAGCGGAAAATATAAAGGTCGCCGGTTTGAACCGCCTAAGAGCTTCAAAGCCCGTCCGACAACTGATTTTGCAAAAGAGAACTTATTCAATGTCCTGAACAATTTTATTGATTGGGAAGAAACCTCCTGCCTCGACCTGTTTGGAGGCACCGGCGGAATCAGCTTTGAATTAGTCTCGCGGGAATGTCCCCGCGTGGTTTGTGTAGAGAAGAATTTCAATCATGCCTCTTTCATAGAGAAAACGAAAGATGAACTGAAAATAAAGTCGGAGATGGCGCTGTTGAAGATGGACGTCTTCAGCTATCTGGAGCATTGTAAAGAACAATTCGACCTTATTTTCGCGGATCCGCCATACGACTTGAAGAATTTCGCGGATGTTCCCCGTCTTGTTTTCGAAAAGGACTTAATCAAACCGGAAGGGATATTCATCCTTGAACATTCCAAAGACTATGATTTCTCGGATCGACCCTTATTTGAAAGCAAGCGCATGTATGGAAGCGTGAATTTCAGTATATTCCGAAAAGGAAGTTAAACGAAAAAAACGCGCGCCGACTTTTGCCGGCGCGGTTTACATAAACTCTATATGCCCTGCATATCCGTAAATGCCATCTGTTATTTTACAAATACAGATAGCGCTTGAGCTTCAAATACTTCTCCTACTTCGTTTGTAAGGTTTGTCGCCACGCCGTTTTTCCAAACTTTGGCTATGCAGTTGGCTTTAATCGGACAAATAATTTATAGAAGTTCATAAAAGCTTGGAATTTATTCTGATTACGCGAGTTATGGGAAACGGCGAAAAAAATGATTCTTTTTCGTGAAAAGCGCATAAAATCTGTTATTTTTTTTAAACAAAATTATCTATCTATATGAGTTGGAAGTTTTGAGTTGAAAGTAATAAGTAAAGAGTTACAAGTTACAAGAGTTATAGTTTACTAGCTTGCAAGTTTACAAGAAAAGAATGGCACAAAGCGGTGTTACCTGAAAACTGTTACTTTTGTCACCTTTTTACACAAATTAGCTGTTAGCTACTCACAGAAAAGAGGTCTTTGATATGATGATATAGTTACAAGGCATTAGAAGAATGGACGAAAAAAGAGACAGAGGAAGCAGATAGAAAAACTGTTACTTTTGTCACCTTTTTAAGTTTTAAGAGCCTGTTTAAATTTTATTGCTTCAATTTCATTATCATAACGCGTCATCGAGGTCTCGTCGGGCGTTAAAGCGTTTTTGCTTCCTTTTGCGGTTTTGGACAAAAGGAAGGCAAGCAATCTGTGATTGCGCGCGGTGAAAAGAATCGACGAAAAAGGCTATCATATAAGTAGTTAGCCTTTAGTAATTAGCCTTTAGCGGCGCGAAGCGACAAAACTAAAAGCTATTAACTAAAGGCTATTGACTGTTAGGGCGTAAGCATTACGCCCCCTACTGTTTATTGTTTACTACTTACTGTTCACTGTCAAAGCTATTCCCAGCTCCAAACCACGGAGTTCAGCCAAGCCCCTGAGGCGGCCGATACAGGAATATCCGGGATTAGTCTTTTTCCCCAGGTCATCTATCATCTGATGCCCATGATCGGGTCGAAAAGGGATGGATACATTCCGCTGTTGTTGTATTTCCCAAAAACCTTTCATGACATTATACATATCCACATCACCTTCCAAGTGGTTCGCTTCGTAGAAGTTACCCTCGTCGTCGCGGCGGGTAGATCGTAGATGCACAAAATACACCCTGTCGCCCAAACGCTTGATCATATTCGGTAAATCGTTATCGGCGCGCACTCCGAATGAACCGGTGCAGAAACAAAGTCCGTTAGACACGTTTGGAACAGCTTCAACTAATTTGTTGAAATCCTCTTCCGTACTAAGAATACGCGGTAATCCCAAAATAGGGTAAGGGGGATCATCGGGATGAATAGCCAGTTTCACGCCTACTTCATCAGCTACAGGCGCAATCTCCCTGATAAAATAGATAAGATTATTCCGCAAGGTTTCGGCGTCTATATTTTTATAGCGGTCAAGCTGAACCTGAAATTCTTCAAGCGTAAAGCTTTCTTCCGCTCCGGGCAATCCGGCTATCATGTTGCGGACTAACAGGTCTTTATCTTCCTGACTCATTTCCGCGTAACGTTTCCGGGCTTTTTCTATATCTTCGGCGGAGTACTCTTTTTCCGCTCCCGGACGTTTCAGTATAAACAATTCAAACGCCATAAAAGCGGCGCGCTCAAAGCGTAAGGCTTTAGACCCGTCAGGCATGGTATAAGCAAGGTCGGTACGCGTCCAGTCCAATACCGGCATAAAGTTGTAAGTGACAACCTTCACGTCGCATTTTGCCAAATTGCGTATGCTCTCCTTATAATTTTCGATATATTTTTTATAATCGCCTTCCTGCGTTTTTATGTGTTCATGCACAGGGATACTCTCCACCACAGACCAGCGAAGACCTGCTTTTTCGATTATGTCTTTGCGCTTTTGAATTTCCTCGACAGTCCAAACTTCTCCATTTTTTATATGGTGCAACGCGTTAACGATGCCGGTCGCGCCTGCTTGTCTTATATCGGCTAACGAAACCGGATCGTTCGGTCCGTACCATCGCCATGTTTGTTCGCTAAATATCATATTGTTTTTAAGTTATGAGTTACAAGGGACGTATAACATACATCCGGGTTTAATAATTGTGTAAATTATATTGAAAACGCGTCAAATCCGCCGTCGATAACCAGTACGATACCGGTTACAAATTTGGAAGCGTCGCTAATCAGATAATGCAATGAACCTAACAATTCTTCGGCTTCGCCAAAACGGTTGTAAGGAGTATGAGCTAAAATAGTCCGTGAGCGGTCGGTATATGAGCCATCGGGGTTCAGCAACAACGCCCTGTTTTGTTCGGTAATAAAGAATCCGGGCGCCATCGCGTTCACGCGAAATTCCGCCCCGAACTTCAAAGCCAGTTCACCCGCCATGTATTTGGTGAAGTTAGCCACAGCCGCTTTAGCCGCACCATAACCTGCTACGCGTGTCAACGGGCGTAATGCCGATTCGGACGCGATATTAATGATGTTGCCCGCGCCGTTGTCCACCATTGCCTTGGCAAATACCATTGTCGGCAAAACCGTGCCGAAGAGATTGAGGTCGACAACTTTTTTGAAAGCGTCGATTTCGAGGTCGAAAACGGTTTTGTCGGGCGCGATAGTCGCTCCTGCCATGTTGCCGCCTGCCGCGTTGACCAATACATCGATTTTGCCGTAAATTTTCAGAATGTCGCCACAGTTCTGTTCCAGTATTTCCTTATTTAACACGTCGGTCGACAGGAACGCCGCGTCGCCGCCGTTGGATTTTATTTTGTCGATCAATGCTTTTCCACCATCGGCGTTTCTGTCCAAAACAACGACTTTAGCGCCTTCCGATGCCAAATATTGCGCCATGCTTGAACCTAAAATACCACATCCGCCGGTAATGACGATAACTTTTCCTTGAATGTCAAATAAACTTTTTTTCATTATATTTATAATTTATAGTTGTTATAATAATCTACATTTTCTTCAATCAGAATATCGATAGGCATATAGTTTACCTTTGGGGGAAGTTGCTTAAACAGAAGATAGTTTCCCATCGCCTTGATGGCGTCATATCCCTGTAAGTCAGGGCGTTGTGAAAGTATGAATGAGATTTTTCCCTCTTTCAGCCCCTTGATGTTCTTCTCTATGGCGTCGTGCCCGATAAGTTTTATTTTCTTCTGAAGGTTTACATCCAATTTATCCAACAAGGTGACCAGTTCATATATACGTGAATTGAGTACAATCCCTCCAACTAATCCGGGACTACGTTCAATGATATTTTCCAACTCGTTGAGGCTTTTCCGGTAATCGTCCGGATTAACCTCTATATGGTGAATCTTTCCGGTATAGTTATGACTATTCAGGTATTCCATAAATCCACGTTCACGGGTTTTCATCTGCACCGAAATCTCATTATATTTGAAACGTATATGGGCCATAACAATGTCGGCTTCGACGCCGATCTTGCCTAATAATAACTTAGCCGCGATATGCCCTGTGCCGTAAGAGTCACCGCCAAAGTACGAAAGGTCTTTTTGTCCTGAAATGCTTGAATCTATGTATATATATGGAATTTGCCTGTCGTTCAGTTCATTCGACAGGTTAATGACATAATCGCCGAATAATGTCGCGACCAATACCCCGTCAAAATCTTTTTCCTTAAATGCGTTTACCGCGTTTACAAAAGAAAGCCGGTCGTATTGGTTAAACAGGAAATATTCCGTGCTGATATTAAACTTTTTCAATTCATCCGTAGCCTTGTCTATACCTTCACATACCAGTTTCCAATAATCTCCGGAAGAGTATGTAGGCGCAAGTACAGCAAATTTATAGCTCTTATTTGAAGCTAAAAACCGTGCTACCATATTAGGCTCGTAATTGATTTCTTTCAGCACTTTTTCTACTTTAGCGCTTTTTTCTTCTGACACTCGCCCCCTGCTGTGTAGAACCCTGTCGACAGTTCCCGTGGAAACTCCTGCCATGCGCGCTATATCTATTATCCGTATATTCATTAAATTGTCTAATTCAGGTACAAAATTAATCTTTTCGGATGAGTAAACAATGCGTGTGCGCACACACAAATGGATTTTTATATTTAATTATTTAGTTTTCAATATAGTATATGGATTGATAAATTATAAATATGTTGAACAACATACTTTGAATCAAGGTCGTCGATAACGCCTGGCGGGATTGTCGCCGCCAATTAGAAAGGATACTAAGAAATTTTATTTATTTGATATGTGATGGATATTGCGACCTTTTATTTATACAAACATGACCTTTTTTTGATATATGAGAAAAAATATATTAGTTTTGTACTGTTTTACAGTTTGTTCGGAAAGGGTTGGTCAATATATTTGAAATGTGGTTCTTTCCCATTTTTAGCCATAAGATACTTCATGATTATTCAATATTATAAAAAATACGTTTACTGTAATATACCGAAAATGAGAAATATCTATAAATGTTTTCTTCTCGCGTTCTTGCTGTCGCAAAGTTTTTGTCTCTCGGCTCAGGAAGCTCCTGTTCAGTTTGGCTTAAAAGCCGGAGTCGATTTGTATTCAACATCGCTGAATGTGAGCGGTACTTTGGATAAGAAGGTAAAATTTGGTTATCAACTTGGACTAACAGCCGATTTTATGCTTACTGAAGATCAATTTTATCTGCAAACAGGCGCGGAGTACATAACAAAAGGG
Organism: Prevotella sp.; assembly: GCA_031260865.1. Classification (GTDB taxonomy): domain Bacteria; phylum Bacteroidota; class Bacteroidia; order Bacteroidales; family Dysgonomonadaceae; genus Dysgonomonas. Next base: position 1,558 of record JAISKQ010000308.1, on the reverse strand, counting down.
GCTGTCCTCAAAAAGGAAGAAGCGGTGACCGGCGGCGGAATGCACGAATGGTCTCAAACTTTTAATATGGAATATATTCAAGTTCCGCTTATGCTTGCGTTCAAAATGGATGTGAGTTCGGATCTGAAAATATATTTCCACGCCGGGCCATACGTCGCTTTCGGGATAGGCGGAAAAACCACGTTACAAGATAAGTATAAAGGTTTGGATAGGGAAACCGAAAAAAGCAAACAGGATACTTTCGGAGAAAACAAATTCAAGAAACTTGATTATGGCTTTCGATTCGGTTCCGGTATCGAATTTGATAAATTTATCATCGGGTTGGATTTTGAATACGCGTTTGCTAATATCAATCAAGACAATAATGAATTAGGAACAATCTTGAATGGTAAAAAGTACAGAAACAAGGGTATAAACTTGTCTTTAGGGTATAAATTCTAACCGGTTTCCAAGTGTCGTCCCCGCGGGACAAAATAGCCCATCCAAGCTTCCCAAAGGGAGGCTTTTTAAATCGGCGCGGTCAATCAGTCGGTTTCTGTCGCTGATTTTGCCGCTTTGCGAAAGTCCTGTTTGGCTATATTCAGGGGCGTCTTTAAATGTAAATTATATAACAACAAAAAAAAACAACTATAAGAATGAAAACGTACACGAATGTAAAAGATCTTGGCGATTTGAATGCCGCGGTAAAGGAAGCCCTTGAAATAAAGAAAAACCGGTATGCTTATAAACATCTAGGCGAAAATAAAACCTTGTTGATGGTATTTTTCAATTCCAGTTTGCGTACGCGTTTAAGCACACAGAAGGCGGGAATGAATCTGGGGATGAATACGATGGTTCTTGATATAAACCAAGGCGCATGGAAACTGGAAACAGAGCGTGGGGTAATTATGGACGGAGACAAATCGGAACATATACTCGAGGCTATTCCTGTTATGGGAAGCTACTGCGATATTATTGGGGTGCGCGCCTTCGCTCAATTTGAGAATAAGCAAGATGATTATGAAGAAAAAATACTGAATCAGTTTATAAAATATTCTGGAAGACCTGTTTTTAGCATGGAAGCCGCCACGGGGCATCCGTTGCAGGCATTCGCCGACCTTATCACGATTGAGGAGTATAAGACGAAGGCTCGACCTAAGGTTGTTTTAACATGGGCTCCGCATCCTAAAGCTTTGCCTCAGGCGGTACCTAATTCATTCGCCGATTTTATGAACGAGGCTGATGTTGATTTTGTTATTACACACCCTAAAGGATATGAACTTGATTCGAAATTCGCGCGAGGGGCAAAAATTGAATACGATCAGAATAAGGCGTTGGCAGGAGCCGATTTCGTTTATGCGAAAAACTGGGCGGCATACGCAGACCCGAATTATGGCAAAATTATTAGTAAAGACATGTCGTGGACAGTGACAGCCGAAAAAATGGCGCTTACCAATAATGCTTATTTTATGCACTGTTTACCTGTCCGCAGAAATATGATTGTCAGCGATGATGTGATTGAAAGCCCTCAATCAATTGTTATACCCGAAGCCGCGAATCGTGAAATATCGGCTCAAAC
>JAISKQ010000103.1 GCA_031260865.1 Prevotella sp. | reverse complement strand
TGGGATATAATACCCAAATGCAGAAAAACCGTACAACGTCATTGCGAGGGCTTGCCCGAAGCAATCCAAACAGTTGATATGGATTGCTTCGTCGTTCCTCCTCGCAATGACGAAGACGAAATGATTTGACTTAGGTATTATAACCGACATTTATTTTATTTTATATAAGAATTGGACTATTGTTTTATGAAAACCCGTCCATTCATCGGTTTTTAGCTACTCCCATAAACAAAGGCAGAAAAATAAATAAAGCGATAAGCGATAAAAAAAGCCCTCCTATCGTACCCGCGGCTAAAGGAAACCAGAAAGCCTCTTTGTATTCCCCTGTCATAAAAGGAATAAAGCCGAGTATAGTGGAAAAAACGGTCAGGAAGATAGGTCTGATCTTTGCGTTCCATGCCTTTATATATGCTTTTACCGGTTTGATATTCGGATGGGTTTTCCGTATATTGTTATATTCATTCAGCGTATAGATATTAGCATTGACCGATACGCCGGATAAAAGGATAAACGCGGCGAAACCGCCTTGGTCGAAGTTTAAATCAAACAGGTAAAACGTCAGGAATAAGCCGATAAAAGAAATAGGGATGATAAAAATAATCACTAATGGCTGTTTCAATGAATTAAATAATATACTTGAGGTAAAGAATATGATTACTATAATCAATAATAACAACCAGTATTGGCTAACGCCGCTTCCTTTTCCCCACCAATATTGAGATGAATCGCTTTCCGCCTTATATCCCAAAGGTGAAATCTTATTAAATAATTCAATTGTACGTTTCATTACATTATCCGCTTGTTGAAAGCTGCCAATATATTCATATTGTAAACAAATACGGTATTGTTGATTTTCTTTGGCGATATCCTGAGGTACTTGTGTCTCGTCTATTGTCGCTATTTCGCCTAACTTAAAGCCTTTTTCGCCCACTGTCTCCGGATAATTTTCTATGTTCCATATATCCAGGTCTTTTACTTGTTTGGAAAAAAGCCGGATCGACTCAACACGCCCGTTATCAATCCAAGTACCAACCTCGACGCTTTTCTCTAACATAGGGGCTAAGCTGTAAAACAGGTCGGTCGGCAAAATGTCTTTCTGTGCTAACCGTTCTTTATTCAGATTAAAGACAAATTCCTTATAATCATTTTTATACCAACTGAATTTAGTATCAATGGTGACTTCCCTTATCCGGCGATACTGCAAAAGGGAATCCCGCATAATCTTAGCCAAAGCGTTGAGGTCGTCATAGCTATATCCCAGATATTTTATCCTGTTGGAGCCTGCCTCTTCCTTTACATCATTATTGAATCCGTCGCCCAAGCCATAAACAGACCAACTGCCGCCGCCCAACTCAAGAGCCTTCCCTATCAGCTTGGATTTTAACATATAAGGGAATGTGCCATGTTGGTGTTCTTTTGTAAACAGTATGCGTATTGAGGCTCTTTGCCCATTTTCAATATTAGTCTCGAATTGTTTTACTTCGGTATATTGTTTGATGTAGGCTTCCATTTTTTGTACCAAAGCGTTCATCTGCTCCTTGGTAGAACCATTCGGCAAGGTAGCGGTCACATTCAGCGACGTTTCGCTCCTCTGTCCCGACGAATACGATCCGTTCCGGACTTTCTGCGCGAATAAACGCACCGTACCGCCCAAAGCCACATCCGAAACAGGTTTTACTGTTTCTTTATAAAAAGCCGAACCGAGGGTATTATTATAGAGCTTGCCCCAAAATCCGATATCCTTATCCTCTGTTACCGTCCAGAAACCTCTTTGGGTTTTATTTTCTATCCTTTCGGGCAAAAGGAATATCGGCAGCCCGAATGAAAGTATGATGACAAGCAGGAACCATTTCCTTTTACCATACATGAAAAGGATGACTTTCTCATATACCCTGTTAAAATGGATAAGAACCCTTTTATTCCTCATTTTCCGGATGAATCCGAATATGTTTCTTCCTGAAAATCCGGTATTTATCTTTTTCAGCCGATTATCCCGTTTTACGATATGGAGCTTTTCTATCAGGGCGGGCACCAAGAATAGGGCTATAAACAGCGAGACCGCCAAGTTAATAATGATAACCCATGCAAAATCCGTTAAATTTAAACGGACATTTTCATCCATAAAGAAAATAATCACAAGCGCGGCTATCGTCGTCACGGTAGCCGTGAGAATCGCCAGGAATGTATTCCTGTTCCCCCGTTGTATAATTTGGTCGGACATCACGATTGTATTGTCGATGATCAACGTCAACGAGATGGTCAGCCCAGCCAAAGAGTACAACTGCATTTCCAGTTTCATCAAGAAATAGAAGATCGCGGCGACCGAAATATTCGCGATCAATGAAAATATGATAAGGAAAGAATATTTCAGGTTCCGATAGACGAGAAAGACAAAACACAGGAGGATTAATACGGTCAGTCCCGAACGGAAATATATTTTATTCATCTCTTCCTCTATATATTCACCGGCGTTATACGATAAATGCGCTTCGTATCCGGGAGGAAAAGTTATTTTAAGGTTTTCAAATAACGCCTGCACCTGCTTGCTTAGATTTAATTGGTTCGCGCCGTCGCCGGCCGTCACGGACAAATAAATGGAATTTAACCCGTTTATGCGGAAATAACTGGAAACCTCTTCTTCTTCGAAATCGGTTTTTACCAATTGGTCTAAAATGAGGATCGTCCCTTCGCTGTTCTTCACTTGTATCAAAGAAGGGTCGAACGGATGGTCTTTGCCGTCGGGAACCAACGCGACGCGTATCCATTGTTCTTCTTGGTTTTCGTCATTTATTTTCCCTAAGCCCAAGTACTCTTTGGTTAAATGGGATTGGATAGCTGATTTTATATTATTGAGAGATACATTATACTTTTGAAGTTGGGCGAAATCATATTCCAACTTGTAAATCATTTTGCCGGCTCCGGTAACGTCTATCCGGTATATCCCCTTGATTTCCGATAACTTGGGCTTAATGTTATTTTCGACGTATTCCTGAATAATAATCGGGGATAACGGCGCGTTTATAGTATAACGCAGGAACGGAAGCCCTGATTCCTCCGTCGTTCCCGACATAGAAACCGAAGGATAGCTGACCCCGGCAGGTAAAGACGGCCATGTCTGCCGAATAATAGTGGATATTTCAAACCTTGCCATATCCGGATCGGCATGTTCGGATAATTTCACGGTGATATTGCCCGCTCCATTGGACGAATAGGAACTGATGTCACGGACTCCTTTGATACGGCTCAGCATCGCTTCCAGTTTTGATGTCACTTCCATCTCTATCACCCTCGCCGATTGTCCCCACATCGAAAAAGAGACATTTACCACCGGATGCTTTCCTGACGGGTTAAGTTTCAAGGGTAGCTTTGGAATGATAAAGATTCCCAGTATCATCAAACAGATGAAAATGATGATAACGGAAAAAGATGAAATCTTCTTTCCCCGCTTTTGACCATTTTCATTTATTCGTTGGTCGGAAATTTCCCCTTGGTCTAACATATAGCTGTTTTTTCTATAATCAATTCATATTCCATGCAGTATCAATCCTTGATATGTTCAATCCTGTCGAATTGTTCGGTTAAGACTTCTTGCCCGAGAAAATCGAATAAGGTCAGTTTTCTTAATTTGTAATAATTGAGCCAGTAATCCCTGAGAGACGAGATATAATTTCGTTGAGCCGAATTTTGCCGGTTCAGCGATAGCGTAAGGCTGTTCAGGTCTGCTTTTCCGATGATAAAACGTTCTTTCGTGACGTTATATGCCATAGTAGCCAGTCCGAGCGCTTCTTCCGCGCTGCTGATCAAGCTTTGTTGAATATTGAAATCATTGACTGTCATGATAATATCCTGTTCAAGGCTCAGTTCTTTCTGCTGAAGGGAAATTTTAGTCACGTTCAGGTTGTTGCGAGCCATATTGGCGCGTCCTTTCCGGACACCCCAGTCCAATAGCGGGATTGTAAAACCCACACTGACTACATCTTGCTGTAAAGGACGATTATACGCGCCCGCGAAGTTACCGGCTACTTGATTAAAACCGACACTTACCGAAAAGCTGGCGTCGAAATTGGAACTCTTCTTTGTCCTGTCCACTTCTCTTTCCGCTTCAAATAAATCCTGTTTATATCCTAAAAAATCAGGATTGTTTTGCCGGGCATATTGAAGCGCTAAATCCACGGATATTTGTATATTCTCCGGCCTGTCGGGAAGATCGAGGCTTATCAGGGTTTCCTTATTAATATTAAGAAACGATACAAAGCTGAACATCGCCCGCTTCAGGTTAATCTCCGCGTTGCGATACGTATTGCGGGCATTGACGGCATCCAGTTTAAGCGTCAACAGATCCGCTTGGGAGATGGATGCTATTTTATGCCGTTCCTGTCCGATATGATAAAGCGTGTCGGAGGAGGCGACATTGTCTTTTGCCATATCAAATTCCATTTGAGCCATGGCTAAAGAGAAGAAATATTGGATAACCGATTCTGAAATTTCTTCTTTAGAATACAAAAACTGCTTTTTTGCCCTCTCGTATTTGAGCGGCCCGATTTTCTTTTCCCATTTAAAGCTGTTGAACCCGAACAATGCTTGTGAATAACCGATACGGATAGGTACGGAATTAAACTGGGAATATGTATTATCCCCCAAATTACGCATATACCCCAACTCGGAGTCAAGAAAGAATGTCCCGCCCGTCAGGTCGAAATTCTGACTGACCGATAAGTTGCCGTAGGTATATAAAGACTGTTGCTGCCTATATACATCTATATTCTTATCGGAATCGTAACGCCGGGTAAAATCGCGCCGATACTGAAGGGGCATTGTGCTTAAAGACAGAGACGGCAAACGCCCGGCTTTGAAAGTACGGTATTCCCAGTAATTTGCCATATACAGGTTTTTCGCCCGGAACGCCTGCAAGGAACTGTCGTTGGCAAGTTCGATGCTGCGCCGCAAATCAAGGTTTACCGTCTGCGCTAAAACGGAAAGCGTAAATGCCGAATATACGATAAGCAGTGTATATATTTTTTTCATATTATTCTATTTGTTGTTTGTGCAGACCGGCGGTTAAAATGGAGCGAATGCCCGTTACTCTATCCGCCAACCAACATATTTATTCGTTCATTTCATATGATAATAATTTTGATTTTAGTTGCCATTTGAAACTCGCATGATTTTTATTATCATGGACTTTGGCGATTTGACAAAAATCATGCTTCGTTTCATAAAAAGAGATCGACATAAAATTCATTTTATTATTAGACATCAGTTTCTATCCCCTTTCCTTTTTCCCGGTATATCCACCAATATACAAGCGGCACGACAAACAGGCTGACGGGGGTTCCTATCACCATCCCCCCGATAG
>JAISKQ010000248.1 GCA_031260865.1 Prevotella sp. | reverse complement strand
TCAATCAATTCGCTGTCGGGCGCGGATTTCACTTTTTCTTTCAGGTTGTTTTCTTTATATATTTTTCCCGAAGTATTAAAGAACTTTGAAATCGGCAATCCGCTCTTCCCTATCCATTCCAACAACTCGGATTTCGAGGGATTATCTTTGCTTATATCCCTGCTATTCAGGTCTATTTGATTTTCTTTAAGCCACTTTGCCGCTTTTTGGCAAGTGCCGCATTTGGGATATTGTAAGAATAATATAGATGCCATGAATGTGTCGCTTTATATTTTAACAATCTACAAAAATAAGAGTTTCCTTATGAATAACGCAGTTTAATTGTTTAAAGTTGACCGTCGGCATGATAATTTGCTTATTTTTGTAACTATAATAAAAAATAGTAGTATGATACAATCCATGACCGGTTTCGGAAAGGCTTCAACTGAACTTGAAAAAAGAAAAGTAACTGTTGAAGTAAAATCTTTGAATAGTAAACAACTTGACCTATCTGTTCGTCTCTCTAACTTGTATAAAGAACATGAAATGGAAATCCGTAACCTTCTCTCCCGTGAACTGGAACGAGGGAAAGTTGATTTTCTTGTCTATGTGGAAAATATAGGAAGCGAGACCGCCACACAACTCAACCAGAATATATTGGAAGGGTATTGCAAGCAAATAAGGGATTCTTCCGCGAAATTAGGAATAGATGAGCCGCAGGATTGGTTTCAGGTTTTGCTCCGGTTGCCGGACGTCCTCAAATATGAATCTCAGGAAGTGGACGAAGCGGAATGGAATGCCGTGCTGACCGTTATTAATGAAGCGCTATATCAATTATCCGCTTTTCGAAAACAAGAGGGTCTTATGCTTCAAAAATTGTTTGAGGAAAAGATTGCCAACATCTCGGCTTTATTAACGGAAGTTGAACCTTTTGAGGCTGAACGGATAGACAAAATTAAAGGACGTATAACCGAGACTTTGCTGAAGATCGGCGATTTCGATTATGATAAGAACCGCTTTGAGCAGGAAATGATTTATTATATTGAAAAACTGGATATTAATGAAGAAAAAAACCGTTTGAGCAATCATCTTAAATATTTTCTGGAAACATTGAAGTGCACCTCATCGGGGCAAGGCAAAAAATTAGGTTTTATCGCTCAGGAAATCGGAAGGGAAATAAATACGATGGGTTCTAAATCGAACCATGCGGAAATGCAGCAAATCGTTGTACGCATGAAGGATGAACTGGAACAAATAAAAGAACAAGTATTGAATGTATTGTAAGCAAATATCGGTAGAATGGGTAAATTGATTATATTTTCGGCTCCATCCGGCGCAGGTAAATCCACGATTATAAACTATCTGCTTTCGCAGGGGCTTAACTTGCGGTTTTCTATTTCGGCGACAAGCAGATTGCCCCGCGGAACAGAGAAACATGGGGTGGAATACTACTTCCATACACCCGATGAATTTCGCCGGAAGATAGAGAATGATGAATTTCTCGAATATGAGGAAGTCTATAAAGATAAGTTCTACGGAACGCTGAAAACGGAAGTCGAAAGGATATTAAACAGCGATGGAAACGTTATTTTCGATGTGGATGTAGTAGGCGGATGCAATATAAAGAAATACTACGGAGATAAGGCTTTGTCTATTTTTATTGAGCCGCTTTCCGTGGAAATACTTCGCGAACGCCTGACAAAAAGAGGAACGGACTCACCGGAGGTAATTGAGTCGCGGGTAAAGAAGGCGGAATATGAAATGACCTTTGCCCCGCAATTTGACGTTGTGATCGTCAACGATGAGTTGGAAGAGGCAAAAGCGCAAGCATTGAGAACGGTAACGGATTTTCTGAAGAAATGAATATAGGTATATTTTCCGGTTCTTTTAACCCGATTCATATCGGTCATCTGATTCTGGCAAACTACATCGTGGAATTTACGGAGATAGAGGAAGTATGGTTTCTGGTCAGTCCACGTAATCCCCTTAAATCGGAAAATGAACTTCTGGATGAAAATATACGCTTTGAAATGACTAAACTGGCGTTGGAAAAATATTCAAAATTGAAAGCCGATGATTTTGAATTTTCTTTACCCAAGCCTTCTTATACAATCAATACGCTGGACACGTTGCGGCACAGCTATCCCGAGCATCAATTCACATTGATTATAGGCGCGGATAATTGGAACTTATTCGGGAACTGGAAAGACTATGATAAGATTATGGAAAAGTACCGGCTCAAAGTCTATCCTCGTTCGGGTTCGCATATCCTGATCCCCGACCGGCTGAAACATCGTGTAGAAGCATTGGATTCTCCTGTTATCGATATTTCTTCCACTTTCATCCGGAAAAGCATTTCGGCAAAGAAAGATATTCGCGCGTTTCTACCGGATAATGTGTATGAATATATAATAAAAGAAGGGCTGTACAAGTAAGATAAGATGAGTTACAAAGAAGTTTTGACAAAAGATTTGGAGATACGCCGTCGGCATTTACAAAAGGCGATGCAATCCATGAACATGGAAGGTTGCATATTAACGACGACCGTAAATATATTCTATATGACCGGAATCGTCTATAACGGCTATTTCTATCTGCCCGCCGAGGGAGAACCTGTCCACTTCGTAAAACGCCCGGAAGGTATTTCATTCGACAATACGGCGTATATCCGCAAGCCGGAACAGATAACCGACGAATTGCAAAACAGAAGTATATCATTGCCCAAGTCCCTTTTAATGGAGACAGATGTCGTTTCTTTCGGTGAATGCGCGCGTCTATTAAACGTGTTCAACCTTATTGAAGCCGGAAACGCTTCGATGTTGATGCGTAAGATCAGGAGCGTGAAAACGGATTTTGAATTGGAACAGGTAAAGATTTGCGCGCGCCGGCATGAGACCGTGTATAAATTGATACCATCCGTTTATCGTCCCGGCATGACCGATGTGGAATTTCAGGTCGAGATAGAACGATTGATGCGGCTGCATGGCTCGTTAGGCTTGTTTCGCAGTTATGGCGAAAATATGGATATCTATATGGGTAGCCTGCTTACCGGCGAAAATGCCGAAGCTCCGTCCCCATTCGATTTTGCATTAGGCGGCGCGGGTATAAGCCCTATCTTACCGCTTGGCGCGTCGGGCGAAAAGCTCAAGGAAGGGGATGCCATCATGGTGGACATGGCGGGTAATTATACCCCTTGGATGACCGATATGACACGGGTTTTCGCGGTGGGGAAAATACTTGATCTTGCCTACCGCGCCCATCAGGTATCCATTGATATTCACAATCGTGTAATGGATATGGCAAAACCGGGCGTCGGTTGTGCCGAATTATACGCTATTGCGATGGAGATGGTGGTTAAGAAAAAGCTGGAGCCATACTTTATGGGCACAAAGCAGCAGGCTAAATTTGTTGGTCACGGGGTAGGACTGGAAATTAACGAGGTTCCTGTTTTGACTCCCCGTTCAAAAGAACTGCTCGAACCGAATATCGTCTTTGCCTTAGAACCTAAATTTGTGATTCCCGGAGTTGGCGCGGTGGGTATCGAAAACACATACGTAGTAACCGAGGGAGGCATCGAAAAGTTGACGATATTGGAGGAAGAAATCATCAGATTGTAATTATTCAGTCCAATTCGTGTTTTCTATTGATATATCTTGCTAATAATATTATTATCAACATTTAATAATTTTCAAACAGGCTCTTAATTCGCGTAAACAAGCGATATATATACAAAAAAAAGCGGCGTCGGAAGTTAATTTCCGCGCCGCTTTTTTGTATATGATGTATCAATTTTTTAGAAAGAAAAATCTACCCCTGCCGCAAATACTTTGTTTGTCCGGGAGAAAACATCCTTGCCGCTCATCGCAGGAGCAGCTCCGCCTGTAAGGGCGTTTATTCTGCCATAATCGGTTATATTGTCTTTTGTATAATCGGAATAGGTAGTCCAAAAGTAACCTACGTTTATCCTAACGTTTTGCGATACATTCACCGCTCCACCCAAGCCGATGGAATAGGAATTGCAAGCAAAGCTCAAATCTTGCTGATAGTCGTCATTCACACCGTATCTGGTGATTTGTGAGCCTGCGCTGAC
>JAISKQ010000094.1 GCA_031260865.1 Prevotella sp. | reverse complement strand
AGCAATAGTTCCGGATTCTACCGCCACTATCGAACTTACGGAGTATAAGCCGGATATGCTGAAGTATAAATCGAAAGCCGCGAGCGAACAGTTGGCTGTCCTTTCCGAAATCTATTTTTCGAACGGATGGCAGGCGTATATCGATGGGAAAGAAGCACCTCACTTCCGCGCCGACTGGACGCTGAGGGCAATGCGCGTTCCTGCCGGAGAGCATGAGGTGGTATTTGAATTTCACCCCAAAGGTTATTATACAAGCCGTATGGTAGCAACCGCGTCGTCAGGAATTCTTGTCTTATTGCTAATCGGCACAATTATATTGAATTATAAATCGGGTAGAAAAGAGCGTAAAATAGTAAGTAGTAAGTACTTAAAGCTATAAACTCGTAACTTGTAACTCGTAACTTGTAACTAACAAACAATGAAACTTTCCGTCATATTCTGTACGTATAATAGGGAAAAATATCTTTACAACGCCTTGAAAAGTGTAGCGGCGGAGGATTTTCCGTATCAGGACTATGAAATAGTCATGGTGAACAATAACAGTACGGATAGTACGGAAGATATATGTGAACAGTTTCAGTCTGAATATCCTCAGATAGATTTCCGCTATTTTGTGGAAAAAAATCAGGGACTTTCGTATGCCCGCAACAGAGGCGTGGAAGAGAGTAGGGGAGATATCCTTATCTTTGTGGATGATGATGCCACTGTTTTCGACTTTTATCTTTCTTCTATAAAATTATTCTTTGAGGCGCATCCCGATGTCAGCGCCTGCGGTGGACCTATTGTGCCTGTGTATGAAGTGAAAAAGCCTGAGTGGCTGTCGCGTTATACCGAGCAGCTTATCGGCGGAGCATTGTACGAAGGGGATAAAGTGAAGCCTTTTCGCAACGGGAAATATCCGGGAGGCGGCAATTCCGCGTTCCGAAAAGAAGTCTTTGAGAAATATGGGCTTTTCAATGTTGACTTAGGCAGGAAAGGTACAGGACTGATAGGCGCGGAGGAAAAAGACCTTTACGACAGGTTAACCCGCGGAGGAGAGGTGTTTTATTACCTGCCTCTGATGGGTATTCATCATTATATTCCTGAAAAGAAACTTACCAAGTCATATTTCAAGGAACTGACTTATTCCATTGGCAAGAGCGAAAGGATAAGGACAAAGGCTATTTCGCGAAAAACATATCATGCCAGAGTTTTATCCGAATGTAAGAAATGGATCGGCTCTACGGTCTTGTTTGTTTTTTATACCTTAAAGTTATCGCCAAGTAAGGGCTGGAAACTATTGCGGTTCAGGTGGAATGTCACAAAGGGACTGGTAAAGAATTAAAAATTAACCCCTCCAACCTTCCTTCCTTTGGTGGAGTTGTGGAAGGTGAATACTGATAATATATGGAATTTTTCGATCTCTTATCCTATTCTTTTTTTCGGAACGCGTTGTTAGGCAGTTTCTTTGCCTGTGTAGCGTGCGGAATTATAGGTTCTTATGTCGTTGTTCGCCGATTGGTGTTTATTAGCGGAGGAATAACGCACGCTTCTTTAGGAGGGATAGGGCTGGGTTTTTACTTCGGCTGGAATCCTATTTTCGCGGCGATGATATTTTCCATTCTTTCGGCTTTCGGCATTGAGTGGCTTTCTTCCCGGCAAGGGGTTAGGGAAGATTCTGCCATTGGCTCATTTTGGTCTCTGGGGATGGCTATCGGTATTATTTTTATCTATCTGAAACCCGGATTTGCACCGAACCTGTCTGATTATCTCTTTGGTAATATATTGACTATAACACAGCCCGATATAACCTATCTGGCTGTGTTGTCATTGGTTCTTATCGTGGTTTTCCTTCTGTTTGGACGTCAAATCCTTTTCGCGGCGTTCGATCCTGATTTCGCGAAGACGCGTAATCTGCCGGTCAATCTGATCAAATACGCGATGATGATGGGTATTGCTATCACAATCGTGCTATCGATCCGTTTAGTGGGAATCGTGTTGCTGATGTCGATACTGACCGTGCCGCAAATGACTGCTAATTTATTTACATCCAACTTTGTAAAGATGATTCTGTTATCTGTTTTGATTGGATTCTTCGGCTGTTTGGTGGGCTTGTTCTTGTCTGCCGTTTTGGATGTGCCGTCCGGCGTATTCATCATTTTCACACAGATAATTGTATTCCTCGTTTCGAGAGGAATTGTAAAGATGATACAAAAAAAGCAGTTGACAAAATAGGTTTTCTGCCTATAACCAGCTGTAACCCTGCTATCTATTTTACTTTTATTTAACTATAAAATTATGTGTGTCTAATAAAATAGACGTACATTTACTTCTATAATTGAAAAACAGCCACATGATGCAACTAACCAAAGCCGAAGAACAAATAATGCGGATACTCTGGATAATAGAGGAAGGTACTGTTCAGGATATTCTGAAAAGATTTACCGAGAGTAAACCCGCGCGCACTACGATTGCCACCATTTTGAGCATCCTTGAGAATAAGAATTTTGTGGCACACCGCTCCGAAGGACGCGTCAATGTTTACAAAGCGCTTGTGCCAAAAAATGAATACTCGAAAAAACAACTTTTTGGATTTGTCAAAAATTATTTTGATGGATCGTTTTCCTCGATGATTTCTTTTTTCGCAAAGGAAACAAACCTTAGCATAGAAGAAATGGATACCCTATTGGAAGAAACTCGACAGGCTCTCGAAAAAGAGGAAAACGATAAAAAAACAATAACTTAAGAATAACAACCATGGACGCATTTATTTTATATATGGCAAAAGCCGGGATATGTCTAAGTATATTCTTACTCATTTATATTCTGTTTCTGAGATCGACCTCATTTTTCCGATTTAACCGTTTTTTCCTGATTTCGGGATTCGTGTTGTCTTTTGTGATTCCTTCCATAAGGTATTCTTACGAAGTTTCGATTCCGGTATCCATATTGGCATCCGACGCGTTATCGATTCCGGTGAATGAGGTAATGCCCGATTCTTCGATAAATGGTTGGGGGTTGTTATTTATGCTGTATTGCTTGGGGATAATCGTATTGATAGCCCGAAATATTTTGTCATACAATAAACTTATACGCCTCGTAAAGAACGGAGTAAAATCAGACGGCAAGAATTTTAAAATCATTGAGAATGAAAAAGTTAAATCGACATTCTCTGTGCTAAACTATATTTTTCTGAACTCTAAGAATCTGAGTGACACCGAAAAAGAACTGATTCTGAAACACGAGGTCATTCATATAGAGCAAAAACATTGGCTGGATTTACTTTGCGGCGAATGTGTATTGCTGATGCAATGGTTCAACCCGTTGGCATGGCTGTATGTACACCTGTTGAAAGAAAACCATGAATTTCTGGTCGACAGGGCGGTTATTGATACCGGCGTTTCCCAAACTCTGTATCAGGCTGTTCTGATCAATCAACGTTTTCAGGAACCGGTCTTTTCTTTTTCTAACTCTTTTAATCATTCTAAACCATTTAATCGCTTAAATATGATGAAAAAAACGAAAAGTTCTCCATGGAAGAGGCTATGCGCCTTAATTATCGTCCCTGTTTTCGGCTTGTTTATATGGGCTTCGGCTGTTCCCCGCTATGTGCTGAATATGAAACAATCCATCTTGCTCCAAGATGAGGAACCTACTGAATTTATCCGGAATTCCGATATAAAGGTATTGGACGATACTCTAAAAGGTAAAGTCCTGCGAATTATTATTAAAGACGATAGAGAAGACCCATCCGCGAAATCGTCCGATGTTAAAGTTAACGTATTGCAAGATACCCTAAATACGCGAAGGACACTAACATATTATTATCATTCAAATAATTATCAATCAAAACCTTTTTGTTTATTGCAAGATACCCTGAAAATGCGAAGGACACGAACGATAGTTAGGGATAACGATTTGAATATTAATATTTTTATGTCTGATACTGTCAGAGTAAATAATCCCCTCATTATAGTGGATGATGTAAAATCTGATATTAATCTTCAAAATCTGAATCCTGATGACATAAAAAATATAAGCGTCCTTAAAGACAAAACCGCTACAGCGATTTATGGAGAAGAGGCCGCGAATGGAGTTGTCGTTATCGGAATAAAAAAGGATGATTTTAATCTTCCTAATGATATAAAAAGTATATATTTTAGCAAATCATTACCTGATAATGTGTTATGTATCATAGACGGAAAGATAGAATCGGTGGAGAAAATGAAGTCGATAGATCCGAAAATCATAGAATCGATAGAAATCTTAAAAAATGAATCCGCAATATCAATATATGGAGAACAAGGCAAAAACGGCGTGATAAAGATAACCACAATAAAGAAAAACAGTCAACAAGAAGTCAATCGTAAATAGCTGGTTGTCGGCTTTTCTCGCTTCGCGAAACTCCCCTTTGGGGCTGGGGCGATTATTGACCTATCGTGAAAAAGTGACAAAAGTAACACTTTTTCAGTCAGCGGTAGGGTTGTTTCGCGCGGCGACCTTGTTCGATTATAAATGCTTGAAAATAAGCGGCTAATTGCTTAGTGCTGAAAAAAGGTGACAAAAGTAACAATTTTCAGAAGTCCTG
Source organism: Prevotella sp. (assembly GCA_031260865.1). Lineage (GTDB taxonomy): Bacteria > Bacteroidota > Bacteroidia > Bacteroidales > Dysgonomonadaceae > Dysgonomonas. The sequence goes on along the minus strand of JAISKQ010000094.1, from coordinate 5,136 downwards.
TCTTTCAGACAGCGTTGGTTCCTTTTTTGTTGGCAATTTTTCCTGCGCGCAATCACAGATTGCTTGCCTTCCTTTTGCCCAAAGCCGCAAAAGGAAGCAAAAACGCTTTAACGCCCATTTCATAGGCCGACCCGCTACGGGCTTAAAGGCTAAACGAAAAAACTCGCTCCAAACGCTGTTATATCCGAATCGGCGGCTAAGCTCAAACACGTTTTCGTTTTACGCCTTTTTCGCCCTGCGGGTGACCCCGTCCATGAAGTAAACGGCGTTGGCTGACGCCCGACAAGACCTCGATGACGCATTCGTATAAAATAATAGAACCAATAAAATTTAAACAGTTTCTTAAAACTCAAAAAAGTGACAAAAGTAACACTTTTCAGTCATCATCGCTTTGCACCATTCCTAATTCATAATTGGCTACTCCGAACGTTATTTCCTTATTATTAAGTATTTAGACCTGAGTTAGCGATAGTAAAAAGTCCCGCAGGGACGGTTATGCACATCTTATCCCTGAGGGACATCGGGGAAAAGGTGACAAAAGTAACAGTCTTTTAGTCATCATCGCTTCGTGCCGTTCTTTTCTTGTAACTCGTAACTATTTCATTATTTCAAAGACCTTTTCAGCGTATAGGCAACAACTAATGGTAAATTGTAAAAAAAAGGTAACAAAAGTAACAGTTTTCAGACAACATCACTATGCGCCATTCTTTATTTCTTGTAAACTTGCAAGCTAGTAAACTTGTACACTAAAACTCTTGTAACTTGTAACTCGTAACTTTTTACTTATTACTTTCAACTCAAAACTTCCAACTCATATATAGATAATTTTGTAAAAAAGAGATGACGGTTTTTAGCTGTTTATCGACAGTATTTTGTGTTATAAAAAGTTAAAAAATATTTTATTAGGATGTAAACTTTGGTTTTCCTCTCCTCCATAAGAATTGGGGTTGACCGTTATTTTTTAATAATTTAAGGGTTAAAGATTCTGAAAAAAGGCGCTCAATGCGTATCTTTGCCGATTATTTATACGCAGGGAGTCCAATATAACGGATACAGTAAGTTTGCGTGGTAGATAAAAACAGGAGAGTATTTTAGGATCTAAAAAGATATTTAAGTGAGAAGGAGGACATATATAGTATTGATTTCCCTGATTTTTTCATTGCCGCTGATAGCTCAAATGCCATATAAGATAACAATAAATGAACTTTTTGAACGCGGTTTGCAAAATAGTGTTGCCATACAGGCTTCTGTCGTTAAGACACAAATATCGGAAGATAAAATCAGTTTAGCCAAAAATAAACAATTGCCCGATATTTCTGTCGGAGGGTTGTTTGGGTATGTGGGTACGCCAATTATATTAGACAAAGACCTGTCTTTCCTGAAACATTCGGAAACACCCGACTGGAAACAAAATTACCAGGTTACAGCCACACAGCCTATCTATCAAGGCGGCAGAATCAAGAACAATATCGAAAAAGCCAATCTGGAAAGAGAAATATCCCAACTTTCGCTACAAAAAGACAAATCGGAGCTGAAGCTCTGGTTAGTGAGCAAATACCTGAATTTGTTCAACTTGTATAAAGAACGCGACGTGTATGCAAAAAATATAGAAGAGGCAAAAACGCGATTACGGGATATTGAGAAAATGAAAGAGCAAGGCATGATTACGGCGAACGATGTTTTGAGAAGCAAAATCACGCTGACTAATTATGAACTGTCGTATAACGAAACAGAAAATGATATCGCGCTTATCTCGCAGCAATTGGATATTGTTTTAGGCATGGATGAAAGCACGATTCTCGAACCTGACGAAAATTTCCTTTCATCACAGATCGACACAAAAGCAGAGGGCGATTATGTCTCTCAAGCGTATATGCGATATCCTGATTTGAAAATCGCCGAGACGAACATTGCTTTGGCTCAGAACAACCTGAAGTTGGTGAAAGCCGACTATCTGCCTACCCTGTCGCTACAAGCCAGTAATACCTTAGCCCGCCCTATCCCATACATAACTCCGGCTCAGGATTTATTTCTGAATGCTTGGGGCGTTACGTTGAACTTGTCCTATAACATTTCTTCCCTATTTGATAAAAAGCATGGCACAAGCGCGGCTAAACAGCAGATTCGCTTGCAAGAGCTTGCGCGGGAACAACAGGAACAGCAGATCCGCGCCGAAGTAAAATCGGCTTATGTAAAACATCGGGAAGCGCAGAACAGGATAAAAGCGCTGGAAGAATCATTGATACAAGCGAATGAAAATTATCGTATAGTCAAAAACAGATACTTTAATCAATTAGCTATCCTCACCGATCTGCTGGACGCAAATTCGGTGCAACTAAGCGCGGAACTACAACTAACAACCGCTAAGACTAACGCGATATATACATATTATCAACTGCAAAAAGTAAGTGGAGCTTTATAATTATGGATACAGATAAGTCAGAATTTGAAAATAAAAATAAACAGGAAGAAAAAGAAGCCTATTATAAGTTGAGGAGGAAACGCATCCGCAATGTCATACTGAATATAGTCAGCATCTTATTGGCATTGGGCGGTATTGCTTGGGGAGTCGATTTTTTCATACGTTATTACTGGTATGAAATAACAAACGACGCCACTATCGAACAATATATATCTCCTGTCAACGCCCGCGTCACCGGTTATATCAAAGAAGTACGCTTTACCGACCATCAGTGGGTGAACGAAGGCGACACGTTGCTTGTGATAGATGACAGGGAGTTTAAGATAAAACTAATGGACGCCGAAGCCGCGTTGATGGACGCTCAAAATTCATCATCGGTTTTGGCTTCAAGTATAGCCACCACATCTACCAATGTGGCGGTATCCGACGCAAATATAGAAGAAACAAAAGCCCGGTTATGGCGGTCGGAACAAGACCTGAAAAGATATAAAAACCTGTTGGACGCCGAATCGGTTTCCCAACAACAATACGACCAAGTAAAGAGTGAGTACGACGCGCAAAACGCTCATTACAACGCCCTGTTGAAGCAAAAAGAATCACTGAAATCAACTTCTGCCGAAACATCAAAGCGACAAGGCAACGCGGAGGCTGCCATTCTCCGCCGCGAGGCTGATTTGGAGATGGCGAAACTAAACTTGTCATACACCGCTATTATCGCGCCGTATGGCGGCTATGTAGGACGGCGTACGCTCGAAGCCGGACAATTAGTCCAATCGGGGCAAACGATCACGAGCCTGATAAAGAATGACAATAAATGGATTATCGCCAATTATAGGGAAAAACAAATAGGGAATATCTATATAGGGCAGGAAATTAAAATACGGGTTGACGCTATCGGCGATAAAACATTCAAAGGGAGAGTGACCGCGATATCCGAAGCCACAGGAGCAAAATTCTCGATGCTGCCAACCGATAATTCCGCCGGCAACTTTGTGAAAATACAACAGCGTATTCCGGTGCGCATCGAATTTGAAGATATTTCAAAAGAAGACATGCGGAAACTTCGAGCCGGAATGATGGTGGTTACCGAAGCGATAAAAGAATAAGATGGCAATTATACCCGTCATACGGAGCACTGCTATAAGTCCTTTCAGGGATTGGGTTCCCGGCTGGCTAAAAGTTGTGGTGGCTTTAACGATCCTTGTCCCTATATTGCTTGTCAATGGCGCTTATATGGGAAGCAACATTGATATATCCGGCTATTTGGGCGTAATGTACGAAGACATAAATATGGCTTATTACGCGGCGTCGGCAGGTATGACCGTCGCGCATTTGGTCATCCCCAAAGTAAAGCCCATAGCCACAGCCAAAACCATCATCCTGATAGTCCTCTTATTTCAAGTATTGCTTAGCTTCATTTGCGCCGAAACAGATTATATAGAAGTAATCATCGTGTGCAGCTTTTTCATCGGATACTTCAAAGCGTTCTCGATGATTGAAGCGATCAGCATTCTCATGCCCGCGTTCAGTCCCAGCGGCACACGTAACGAGTTTTACGCGAAGTTTTACCCGATAACGCTTGCTTGCGGGCAATTATCATTGGTTATCACCGCCGAATTAGCCTATATATACAATTGGCAATACATGTACTATTTTATGATATTGGTGCTGCTCGTCGCCATTATAGCGGTGGTCGTGTGCATGTCGTTTGCCCGGCGTTTGGTACGCATCCCCATCAAAGACATCGATTGGATAAGCCTTTTCCTTATATCGGTTTGCTTTATGGCTATCATCTATGTCTCTACTTACGGAAAGACAAAAGACTGGTTCGCTTCCAATAGCATCATTATAACAACCCTGCTGATTCCTGTGACAGGATGGTTATTTATCCGCAGGCAGTTTTCCGAAAAACCCTTTCTTGACCTGAGCGTACTGAAGAACCGAAACTCGGTCACGGTGTATATTCTATCGTTTGTGTTGATGTTCTACTCATCTATCAGTATTCTTTTGTCATCCTATACCACTACTGTCCTTCAATTAGACAGCACGCATGTGAATGAATTATATCTGTATATGATGCCGGGATTTGTCGTAGGCGCTATTATTTGCTATTATTGGTTTAAGAAAGAAATACGGATGGCATGGCTCATCTTTCTGGGGTTCGCCTGCTTCACGCTGTCATTAGCCCTTTTATATTTTCAGATAATGCCCGGCGGGCTTTATGAAAACCTTTATTTACTGATGTTTCTCCGCGGCGTGGGAATGCTTGTGCTATTTGTGGCGTTTGCTATTTATGGCATATATGGATTATCGCCCAAGCAACTTATCTATAACGCGTTTTTCATGATTGGATCACGTTCGGCGCTTGCCCCGGCGATTGGATCTTCTATCCTTACAAACTGGCTTTACAGGCTTCAGCAAAAAAATATGTTTGTCCTGTCCCAAGGCGTTGACATGCAAAACCAATTGGCGTCAACTCAATTCGCCACATCGGTAAAAACAGCTTTGGCGCAAGGCTGGAGCGCCGAAGACGCGCAACGGATAGCGACAAATTTGCTCTATCAAAAAATACAGATTCAGGCTGTGACGGTTAGCATAAAAACAATCGCGGGCTGGATGCTCATTTCCGGAATTATCCTGTTAATCGGAATTGTCCTCTATTTTCTCCAATTCAAACCGGTTAAACTGATGAAAATGGGGAACGATATGTCAGG
>JAISKQ010000087.1 GCA_031260865.1 Prevotella sp. | reverse complement strand
TACTAGAGTTCTAAAAGGTGACAAAAGTAACAGTTTTCAGTCATCATCGCATTGCGCCATTCTTCTTGTAAAATTGCAAGTTAGTAAACTTGTAAACTCAAAACTCATTACTTTCAACTATTCTTCTTGTAACTTGTAACTCGTAACTATTCTATATATAGATAATTTTGTAAAAAAGAGATGACGGTTTTTAGCCGTTTGCGGGCATTAATTTATGTTATAAAAAGTTAAAACACTTTTGGCGGTATATAATATGCACATCTTATCCCTGCGGGACAAGGCTAAACGAAAAAAAATCCGCGCCGGCAGGGCGTTTCTACCGCTACCAAAATAGTTTTAGCTCCTATATTTTATCTAACGCGCCGATACGCTAATAGTATGTGCCGCTTCGATATGAATTTTTGAAATCATTCCCTTATCGGCGCGTTAGACAATTAGAATAGTTGTTATCAATACAATATACCTATTTTCATAAAGATAGAATGTCGAGACTGATTGGATTTGCCAAAGACGTTATCTACCGAGTAATTAATATAGTTATAGCCTATCGCCGGAGTTATATTGATCTTTTTGATATTAAATAATTTATAGCCAAGCGAAAAATCCGCCATAAATTTACCCTTCGTATCGCTTTCGGACGTTGCTAAAGAATATCCTATATCGCCGTTCAGTACAATATTAAGATTATCGCGAACAGGATGGTAACGGATATCTATACATAAGGGCGCGGTATTTACACCGGGCAGCGTATAGCTGCTAAGACCTATACCCGCGCCCAATGATAACCGAGGCGTTATATAGTATCCCAAAACAGCTTTGATGGTACTGATTGTCATTTTGGCGTCACGTCCGTACGAAAGATCATACATCTTCCCCTTATCCGCGAGGCTTAGTCCATAACCGACTTCAAGTCCACCCCATAATCTCCCGTTTGTTTGTGAATAAAGAGGAAAAAGGGTTATCATAAACAATGATAAAAGTATAAATTTATGTTTCATAAGTATTTATTAAAAATTTGAACGAATAAAATTCAGAACAGTTTATAAATTAGTTAATTAATAAAAATAGCGAATCGGGAATGTACATTTTCATATGATAATAATTTTGATTTTAGTTGCCATATGGAACTCGCATGATTTTTATTATCTTGGACTTTGGTGATTTGACAAAAATCATGCTTCGTTTCATAATAGATTTTCCATCGGTTTTCTTTTTAAAGTTTCGTTTCAAAAAGAAAATTTATACAAAAAAACAATTATTTCAATAATAGATAAAAATATTACGTTAAAATAAATCAAATGTGTTTTTGAGTATAATTTTGAATACTCCACAAGAATCCGGACTGCCTCCCCGGAATGAATAAATGTCACTGAAATTCAAAAAAATAAATCTTTTTATTTGCTTTTATGAAAAAATGAGATAACTTTGTCAATTAATAAGAAAAACAAAATGAAATCGCATAGTATAATTATTAGTTCACTCATTCTGCTCTGGAGAAACTTAGAGTGAGCATTGCTATGTAGTATATTATAAAGAAAAACTGAAGCCTTTCTCACTCTTAAATAGATGAGAAGGGCTTTTTTTGTATAAATCAGTTTAGAAAAAAACGAAAAGGGCTATGGACAAGTTATTTATTTTTGACACTACATTGAGGGATGGGGAGCAAGTACCCGGTTGCCAGTTGAACACGATAGAGAAAATAGAAGTAGCTAAAGCGCTCGAAATGCTCGGCGTCGATATTATCGAAGCCGGTTTTCCCGTTTCCAGTCCGGGGGACTTTAATTCGGTGGTCGAAATATCTAAAACTGTCACATGGCCGACTATATGCGCCCTTACCCGCGCGGTGGAAAAAGATATTGAAGTTGCCGCCGAAGCTTTGAAACATGCTAAAAAGAAACGCATACACACCGGTATCGGCACATCCGATTATCATATTAAACACAAGTTTAATTCCACTCGGGATGAAATTATCGAACGCGCCGCCGCTTGTGTAAAATACGCGAAACGTTTTGTGGAAGATGTTGAGTTTTACGCTGAAGACGCCGGCCGTACAGACAACGCTTATCTGGCACGCGTCGTACAGGCTGTGATAAATGCCGGCGCCACGGTGGTAAACATTCCGGATACCACAGGCTATTGCTTGCCCACGGAATATGGCGCTAAGATAAAATACCTGATGGATAATGTGGATATGAAAAACGCTATTCTTTCCACGCATTGCCATCAGGATTTAGGTATGGCTACGGCAAACTCTATCATGGGGGTATTGAATGGAGCGCGGCAGGTGGAAGTTACCGTTAATGGAATCGGCGAACGAGCCGGCAATACCTCGCTTGAAGAAGTGGTGATGGCTATCAAAAGCCATAAAGAACTAAAAATAGAGACGAATATAAATACTCAAAAAATATATCCGATCAGTCGTATGATTTCAAGCCTGATGAATATGCCTGTTCAACCCAACAAGGCTATCGTGGGGCGCAACGCGTTTGCTCATTCGTCCGGTATCCATCAGGATGGCGTGCTTAAACATCTTTCCACTTATGAGATTATCGACCCCAAAGATGTGGGTATTGATGATAACGCGATTGTACTTACCGCCCGAAGTGGACGCGCCGCGTTGAAAAATAGATTAAATTTGCTTGGAATTGAAGTAAATGATGACTTACTTGCGGAATATTATCAACGTTTCCTTGAATTGGCCGACCGAAAGAAGGATGTTACCGATGAGGATTTATTGATTATCGCCGGAAAAGAGACGGACAAGATGCACCGTATAAAGCTGGATTATCTGCAAGTTATATCCGGACTCGGAATCCGTAATGTGGCGAATGTGGGGCTTGATATTGCCGGTGAGAAGTTTGAAGCGTCAGCATCGGGTAATGGGCCTGTGGATGCCGCCATAAAGGCGATAAAACAAATTATCCGCCGCCAAATGGTTATTGAAGAATTTCTGATTCAGGCTATTAATAGGGGAAGCGATGATATAGGAAAGGTACACATGCAGGTAGAACATGAAGGCGTGAATTATTACGGATTTTCGGCGAACACAGATATAGTGGCGGCATCGGCGGAAGCTTTTATAAACGCGGTTAATAAATTTGTGAAGTAAAAATTATAGAACTACAACCATTTGATGGAACCCAAGAAATACCAATATATAGACAGTTTGAGAGGAATAGCCGTGTTGATGGTTGTTTTGGTACACATTAGAAATGTACTGAATGATACCACCCTGTTTTTCCCCGCGGATAGTATATTGCATCGTATAATTGGAAGCGGAGGATATGGCGTTCAATTATTTTTCATCGTCAGCGCTTACACGTTGACAATGTCTTATTACAACCGGATAGATGAAGCAGCCAGGACAAAGAAATTCTTTATCCGCCGTTTTTTCCGTATTGCCCCGATGTATTATCTGGCGATTATCTATTTTACGCTGGATAAATATCTACAGTTTAATCTTGCCAACCCCGATTTTTCAGCTATTCCGCTAAGATCTCTAATTAGTAACGTGTTTTTTACAAACGCGCTTATTCCGGAACATACAAATAACTATGTGCCGGGAGGCTGGTCGGTTTCGGTAGAGTTTATATTCTATTTTCTGATGCCTCTTATTTGCAGTAGGATAAAGAGCGTAAATTCAGCGATGCTTTTATTTCTGGCGACATTGACATTTGCCGTTATTATTGATCCTATTTTTAGGATATATACAATATATCCTTATTTTCAAGAATATAATTTTTTTGTTCAGCTACCCGTTTTTCCTTTGGGCGTAATGACCTACCTATATCTCAACAATAAGGATAAGACACTAAAGCCTTTTACATTAGCCTGTTTAATGGCGTCACTCCTTGTATTTTGTTATATCGCCCTTCCTAAACACATCTTGTTTAGCCTGTTGTTTGCCCTTGTACTGATAATCCAAAGCAGATACAGTTTCAAGGCTTTATCGAACAAACTGCTGGCAGAAGTGGGAAAAGTAAGCTTTAGCCTTTACCTTGTGCATTTTGCGGTGATATATTTATTTAATCGATTTGGGTTTTACCATGTTGTGAATGTTACCAATTTTGGAACTTCTCTCCTTAATTTCGCGTTAATGTATATTATTGTTGCCTGTGCAGCTTTTATAATATCCAGTGTTACATATCGGTTCATCGAAGTTCCCGGACAAAACTTAGGGAAGAAACTGATTAAGGAGTTATCTAAACATCAAAAACTCAGAGTAAACTGATCGTATGGAAACAAAGAAATATGAATACATAGATAGTTTGAGAGGGATTGCAATATTGCTTGTTATTCTGGTTCATGTGTCATTTATAGACGGAATTACTCCTGCTATGTCTTATTTTAATGAAACGGTTCTATTATTTATTAAAAATGGACATTTAGGAGTCAACTTATTCTTTGTTGTCAGTGCGTTCACGTTGATGCTTTCGCATCAGAAGCGGCAATATGAAACTCATGCCAACCGTAATTTTTTTATCCGGCGCTTTTTCCGTATAGCTCCTATGTATTATCTGGCTATTGTCTATTTCACATTCGCGTATTATACAGGACTTGACTTTACTCATCTGAACTGGGATAACGTACCAAAAAAAGAGCTTTTGACGAATGTTTTATTTATAAACGGCTTCTTCCCTGAGTATATACATCGTTATGTTCCGGGAGGTTGGTCTATCACCGTAGAGTTTACATTTTATGCCGTGTTCCCTTTCTTATTTTCGAAGATAAAGAATATTAACACAGCTTTTATATTTACGTTGACTACACTTCTTATCTCTACTGCCGCGAATTTAATATTGAGTGGTACAAGCGCGGATCATAATAATTTTCTGGAATTGTATATTGTGGCTCAATTACCGGTATTTTCACTCGGTATGCTCGCCTTTTTTATTGTGACAAACAAAGATAAATTTGCTGAAGTAAAATTATCCTCATTAGCGTATTTGGCAGTTACCGTCTTGATTTACTGCTATGTGGCAATTAACTATGATTTTATATATAGTGTAGTTTTCTTTTTATTGCTTATACTACTTACTCGGAAAGCTTATCCGTTGTTATCTAATAAAATACTGGCAGAAATAGGTAAGGTCAGCTTTAGCCTTTACCTGATGCACTTTGTGACGATGACTTTTTTTAACCGTTATGGTTGGATGACTTGGGTAAAGATCGATGGTATGCTGTCAGCGTCTTTATACTTTATATTCGCATATTTCTGTATTTTTTCGGTAAGCTATATTTGTTCTGTGATTACACATAAATTCATCGAAGTTCCCGGACAGAATTTAGGTAAAAGATTAATTAAAAAATTAGAACGACAAAAATAATGAGTATGAAAACGTTATTCGACAAAATCTGGGATGCGCATATCGTGTCATCGGTAGAAGAGGGGCCTACACAGCTATATATCGACCGTCATTTCTGTCACGAGGTTACAAGTCCGCAAGCCTTTAATGGTCTTAGGGCGCGGGGATTGAAAGTATTTCGTCCCGAAAAAACAACATTGACGGCTGACCATAATACGCCGACCATCCATCAGGATCAACCTGTAAAAGACCCTGTTTCCCGCAATCAGTTAGATACTTTATCTAAAAACGCGAAAGAGTTTGGTCTTACTTTATATGCGTTAGGCGATAAGAAAAACGGGGTAGTCCATATCATTGGGCCGGAGAATGGATTTACACAACCGGGCATGACGATTGTTTGCGGCGATAGCCATACTTCCACCCATGGAGCCTTTGGCGCGGTAGCCTTTGGCATAGGTACCAGCGAAGTGGAGATGGCGCTTGCCACTCAATGTATCCTGCAAACCCGCCCTAAGACAATGCGCGTCACTTTCAATGGAAAGCTGGGCGACAGCGTTACTGCAAAAGATTTGGCGTTGTATATGATTTCTAAACTAACCACCGGCGGCGCGACCGGATACTTTGTGGAATACGCGGGAGAAGCCATTCGTAATTTGTCGATGGAAGAGCGTATGACCTTGTGCAACCTAAGCATCGAAATGGGCGCGCGAGGAGGTTTGGTCGCTCCGGATGAGACTACTTTCGCTTATGTGAAAGGACGGGAATTCGCGCCAAAAGGAGAGGCTTGGGATAAAGCTTTGGCTTATTGGAAAACATTGAAAACGGATGACGGAGCTGAATTTAATAAAGAATTGGCTTTTGACGCGTCTGATATTCAGCCAATGATAACGTATGGTACAAATCCGGGCATGGGTATGGCGATAAATGAAGCGATACCGACTTTAAATCAGATAAATGAAACCGGACGCGCCTCTTTCCAAAAATCGATGGACTATATGGGTTTCAAACCGGGAGAGAAAGTGGCCGGCAAAGCAATTGACTATGTATTCTTGGGTAGTTGTACAAACGGACGTATTGAAGATTTCCGCGCGTTCGCGAACTTTGTTAAAGGAAAGAAAAAAGCGGATAATGTTATCGTATGGCTCGTTCCGGGTAGTTGGAAAGTTGAACTGCAAATCCGCGAAGAGGGCTTGTATGACATATTGAAGGAAGCCGGATTTGAACTTCGTCAACCGGGTTGTTCAGCTTGTTTGGCTATGAACGATGACAAAGTACCTGCCGGAAAATATGCGGTATCCACCTCAAACCGAAACTTTGAAGGTCGTCAAGGACCGGGAGCGCGTACCATTTTGGCAGGACCTCTTGTCGCGGCGGCGGCGGCGGTAACAGGGAAAATAACCGATCCGAGGGCAATGTAATTAACAAATTGATTTATACAATGGAAAAATTTCAAACACTGACATCAACGTATGTTCCGCTTCCTATCGAGAATGTGGACACAGACCAAATCATACCGGCTCGTTTCTTAAAAGCAACAGACAAAGAAGGTTTCGGCGATAACCTTTTTGCCGACTGGCGTTATAACAAAGATGGAAGTCCAAAAGCGGACTTCGTGTTGAATAACCCTACTTATAGCGGGCAAATCCTCGTCGCAGGAAAGAATTTCGGTAGTGGTTCCAGTCGCGAACACGCGGCATGGGCTGTCGCCGGATATGGATTTAAGGCGGTTGTCTCTAGCTTTTTTGCTGATATATTCAGGAATAACTCTTTGAATAATGGCGTGCTTCCGGTTGTCGTTACATCGGAATTTCTTTCAGAGATATTCGCCGATGTGGATGCCGACCCTAAAGCAACGCTGACTATCAATTTAGAAAAGCAAACCATAACCAATAATGCTTCCGGCAAATCCGAATCTTTTGAGATTAATCCTTACAAAAAAGAATGTTTGATGAAAGGTCTTGATGATATTGATTACCTGCTTTCAAAAAAAGAGCAGACCGAGAAATACGAGACGGAGCATTTATTGTAAGTGAAGATTAAGGGTGTAATGGAGCAAGCGAAACACTGTAAATGATTGACAGGATGAAACATATTATCGTACTCTTTTTACTTTTTATGTCTGTTTCCGTGAATACATATTCTCAGGGTATCCTTACACCTGTATCATTTGATAAGGTAACTCTTACCGATAATTTCTGGAGTGGCCGTATGAAAATACAGAAAGAAACGCTTGTGCCTATCGCCTTCAAACGGACGGAAATAGCTGTGGAGGATCTTCGGCGTACAGCAAATTATCTGAAAGGGATAGACGATTCTTTGCCTTCCGACAGCAGGTTCAGTATTTCCGATCTATTTAAGGTGATAGAAGGCGCCGCTTATCTGTTGAAGATGGAACGCGACCCTAAGCTGGAGAAGCAAATAGATGGTATCGCCGACATTATCGCTTTGGCTCAGCAAGAAGATGGTTATTTATATCCGCCTCACATCACAGGCTCGGACAAGACCGCTCCATTATGGGGCGGGGCGGGAATGGGCGACAAGCCCTATTCATGGGTAGTACATAGCCATGAGTTATATGATATGGGACATCTATATGAAGCCGCTACAGCTTATTATCAGGCGACCGGAAAACGGAATTTATTAGATATAGCGGAGAAAAGCGCTAAGCATATTAATAAGGTTTTCTTTGAAGGGGACGCGAAGTATAACAATGGGAAACCTGTTAATCAAGCCCCCGGACATGAAGAAATTGAGCTTGCGTTAGTAAAATTATACCGTGTGACAGGCGATCGGCTATATCTGGATATGGCTAAGAAGTTTATCGATATTAGAGGCGTTACCTATAAACCCGATGGTAAAGGTACTATGTCTCCGGAATATGCGCAACAACAAGCGCCGGTAAGAGAACAGGACGAGGCGGTTGGACACGCGGTAAGAGCTGTTTACTTATATTCCGGTATGTCCGATGTCGGTTCTTTAACGAATGATCCAACTTTGTCTCTTGCTTTGGATAAGATCTGGCACAATATCGTTGACACACGCATGCACATTACAGGCGGCTTGGGAGCAATTCATGGCATAGAAGGATTCGGACCTGAATATGAATTGCCGAATAAGGAAGCTTACAACGAAACGTGCGCGGCAGTTGGCAATGTATTCTTCAATCACCGTATGTTTTTGCTCGAAAAAGATGGTAAGTACATGGATGTGGCAGAGGTTGCCTTATTAAATAACGTATTGGCGGGCGTAAATCTTGAAGGAGATAAATTCTTTTATGTGAATCCTCTCGAATCCGCGGGGACGGTTGAGCGTTCGCGTTGGTTCGGTACAGCGTGCTGCCCTACTAATTTGGCGCGTCTTATACCTCAAGTATCAGGGCTGATGTATGCCCATACAGATAATGAAATATACTGTTCTTTCTATACCGGAAGTAATGTGGACTTTACGCTCTCTTCCGGTAAAGTGAGCTTGGAACAGAAGACGGAATATCCTTTTGACGAAAGCATTTTATTGACAATAAACCCGGAAAAGAATAATCAGAAGTTTACAATAAAAATGAGAATCCCTACATGGACAGGCTCTCAATTTGTTCCGGGTAAGTTATATAATTACATAGATAATAATTCCAAGCAATGGGAATTGTACATCAATAATGAAAAAGTCGGGAATCTTTTATCGAAAAGAGGAGATGTCTTGGTCGATAAGGGCTTTGTCTCTATTTCACGAAAATGGAAAAAAGGAGATAAAGTTGAATTAAAATTGCCGATGCCTGTACATTATTCTCACGCGGTGGACAAAGTAAAAGCAGATAACGGGCGGATTGCCATAACCAGAGGACCATTGGTTTATTGCGCCGAAGGTGTGGACAATGAAGTTTCACTCAAGCGGTATTTTATTGATGAGTATCCTTCCGAAATAAATGTAAGTTGTTCTCAAACGGGTAAACTTAAAGGTATAGCGACTATAAGCCATACTGCCGAATACATCAATGTGGATGGAACGACAAGTAAGTCTCTGTTAAATATGCTTCCATACTATGCGTGGAATAACAGAGGCGTGTCGCAAATGAATGTCTGGTTTCCTGAATCCGAACGTGTTGCCAAAGAGAATATCTCCGAAATATCCCTGTTGCTGAAGGATATTAAAGCGTCTCATACAAATGGAGGTGAAGATGTTTATTCGATAATAGATGGAAAATATCCTGAAAATTCATCGGATACCCATGTTCAAAGATGGACAGCATGGCCGCAAAGAGGTAAAAAACAAACAATTGACTTTACTTTTGAAAAAGCTACTGATATAAAAGCTTTTTCAGTTTATTGGTATGACGATAACGGAGGAGTGCAAATGCCTGTTGCTTGGGACTTGGAATATAAGGATGAGAATGGTGTATGGAAAGCCTTTCCGCTATACAGTACAGATTCATACAGTTTGTTGAAAG
>JAISKQ010000332.1 GCA_031260865.1 Prevotella sp. | reverse complement strand
AAAGGTGACAAAAGTAACAGTAGTAAGTAGTTTATTAGATTTCAAGTTTGCTAGCTTGCTAGAACTCTTGTAAACTAATGCACTTGTACACTCAAAAAAAGTAACAAAAGTAACAGTTTTCGGTCATCATCGCTTTGCGCCATTCTTTATTTTTAATTCTCTACGCCGAACGTTGTTTCTATTTTTTTTGCACGCTTGCACACTTGTAAACTCAAAACTTTCTACTTAAAACTCAAAACTTCCAACTCATATATAGATAATTTTGTTTGAGAAAAATGCAGTTTTTTAGTATAAAGAGTATGAAAAAAGTTCTATCGTTTTATTGTTCGTTATAGGCACGGATAAAAGTACGCGCCGGCGAGGGCGATTAGAGGAACTTTTTAAACAAACCTTCTCTGTATAAAAGCAATGGAATATTAAATGGGAAGAATATATAAACAAAAATGTTTTGATTTTCAATAAATTGAATGGAACTTATCTAAAAAAGAAAAGGTTGTCGTCACGACAACCAATCTTCATTGTTAACCTTAAATCTAATACTATGAAAAACACAGTGCAAAGATAGAACAATTTTCATGTCGTAAAACATGTTCTATTATTTTTATATATCGGTTTAAATTTATTTAACTTATCCGATTAGCAATATTAAAATTTTTGAAAAATTGAAGGATGGGACTTATCTAAAAAAGAAAAGGTTGTCATCACGACAACCAATCTTCATTGTTAACCTTAAATCTAATACTATGAAAAACACAGTACAAAGATAAGCCCGGCGAAGTAATAAACCAAATAAAAAAGACTATAATTTCAAGCGTTTAAATTAGTTTAACGGTGATTTCCTAAATGAGAACAAATTTGTTAAAGAACCTTGCGGTTTATAAACAAAAAGAAAACGACATGTTTACATGTCGTTTTCTCATAAAGTTCTATATATATGAGGTATATACCTTACCTGGTTACTATCTCCATCGTGTCCGAAGCGATCATATACTCTTCGTCCGTAGGGACTACCATTACAGTCACTTTTGAATCGGGAGCGCTGATTATAGCCTCATCCCCATGGATTTCGTTGTTCTTATCCAAATCGAGTTTGATTCCCATATATTCCATATTTTTGCAAACCTCTTCTCTTACAGGTGAAGCATTCTCTCCTATTCCTCCTGTGAACATAAGAATATCCACACCACCCAAAACCGCGGCGTACGCGCCTACGTATTTCTTGATGCGGTGGACGAATATATCAAACGCGAGCTGTGCTCTTTGGTTTCCGGCGTCTATTGCCGCGCGTAATTCGCGCATGTCGGAAGATACGCCCGAAACGCCTAATAATCCGCTATGTTTATTTACCAAGGTGGAAATAGCCTGGGTTCCTATATTCTCTTTTTCCATGATAAAGGATATAATCCCGGCGTCAACATCCCCCGAACGTGTTCCCATCAGCAGTCCTTCCACAGGAGTCATCCCCATGGATGTGTCAATGGATTTGCCGTCGCGGATAGCCGCCAAAGACCCTCCGTTACCGATATGCGCTGTAATAATACGCTGTTGTTCGTAAGGGACTCCCAGCAAATCACATCCTTTTCGGGATACATACCTGTGACTGGTGCCATGAAAGCCATATCGGCGAATGGCATATTTCTTATACAGAGAATAAGGTAAGCCGTACATGTAAGCCTTGGCAGGCATGGTCTGATGAAACGCCGTGTCGAAAACGCCGACCTGTGGTATATTACCCATCAGTTCTCTTACGGCATATATACCGGCAAGATTAGGCGGGTTATGGAGAGGAGCCAGCTCGATACATTCCTCCATCTTCTTAATCACCTCATCGGTTATAAACACGCTGCTGTTAAATTCTTCGCCGCCATGCACCACGCGATGTCCAACGGCGTCTATTTCGTCCAATGACTTGAGGCAACCGTATTTTTCGCTTGTCAGCACCCCCAGTATATATTCTATACCAGCCTGATGTTCCAGTATTTCGCATTCGAGGACAACTTTGTCACCATTAGGCAGAGGAAATTTCAGGAATGAGCCTTTCAGACCGATTTTTTCAACACCTCCTTGCGCCAAAATCTCTTTGCTTTCCATTTCGAAAAGCTTATATTTGATGGACGAACTTCCACAGTTCAATACTAATATCTTCATGTTAAATTAAATTGTTTGGTCCTATTATTTTACCTGATTCGTCATAAATATAAAAACCTCTACCTGAAGAAACACCCAGTTGCTTAGAGCGGAATAACTTCCACAGCACAGGGGTCGCTTTATATTTCTTATCGCCATATTCGTTAAACATATCCTCCATTAGCATGACTAATTTTTCGATGCCTAATAAATCCGCTAATTGAAATATACCAAACCGTTGTCCGAACATAATAGTAAATACTTTGTCTATATCTTCTATAGAAGCTACATTTTCCATCCATATCTGGCACGCTTCGTTCAGCATGGTTATCATCATACGGAAACTTACCAACCCGCTGCTTTCGTGCACGGGTATCGCCGTATGCTTTATCATGTTAGCAAAGTAAAAGACTTTTCGCATTGCTTCTTCGGAAGTAAATGTCCCGCTTACAACTTCAAGCAGGCGGGCGTCTGTGTGCGACACAGGAAAGTGCAAGCTGATGCAACGCCCTTTATATTTTAGGTCGGCGGCAAGTTCACTGATGATAACAGTTGTGGCGTTTGTAGCGATGATAGCGTTTGGATCCAACACCAATTCTAATTCACGGAAAACCTCTTTACGCATTTCTGTGCTGCGCTCGCCGTCCATATCATAACGGATACATTCTATCACAAAATCGCAGTTCTTCAGGTCTTCGTAACGAAGCGAACCTCTGACGCGCGCCATGGTAGCGCGTTTTTCACTTTCGGTCAAGCCCCAGTTCTCTATTTTGGTATCCAGCCTGTTCTCTATGTCTTTTATCGCGGCGTGAATCCTTTCTTCCGAAACTTCGATAAAGATGACTTCCATTCCCGACAGAGCCATCAGGCTCACGATATGCCTGCCGTCCCGTCCGCAACCAACCACGCCGATTTTAGAAAAAAGGGCTTTCTTTTTATGTTCCGCGCTTAGCCCATATTCTTCAATAGATTCTATGATTTCTGCCATATATATTATATTGTTTTATTTTATAAATTTAAGGTACAGGTTATTTCGCGCTTTTAGCGGCAATAGCCTGATTGGAGGCGATAGCCACCATATTGTATATATCACTTACCGAACATCCGCGTGATAAATCATTCACCGGAGCAGCCATACCCTGAAGTATAGGACCTACCGCTTCCGCTCCGCCCAGGCGTTGCACCAATTTGTAGGCTATATTGCCAACTTCCAACGATGGGAACACCAGCACATTTGCCTGTCCGGCAACCGCGCTATCCGGAGCTTTTTGCTTTCCTACCGCCGAAACCAAAGCCGCGTCAGCCTGTAATTCGCCGTCTATCTTCATTGACGGATCGAGTTTTTGCGCCAATTGGGTGGCTTCTATCACCTTATCAACCAACGGATGCTTCGCGCTTCCCTTGGTGGAAAAGCTAAGAATAGCCACTTGTGGTTCTTCTCCGACCAAAGCCCGTGCCGTACGCCCTGTAGCCACAGCTATTTCGGCAAGTTGCGAAGCGGTAGGATCGGGGGTAACGGCGCAATCCGCGAAAACGAGCAATCCGTCTTTACCATATTGCTTTTGGGTGGTAAACATTAAGAACGCGCCTGATACCACGCTTATTCCGGGGGCGGTCTTTATAATTTGCAGCGCGGGACGCAGGACGTCGCCTGTCGTGTTTTTCGCGCCGGCTATCTCGCCGTCCGCGTCACCGTTCTTTATCATTAAACAGCCGATGTACAACGGGTCTTCCGCCAACTTAGCCGCTTGTTCCACGGTCATTCCTTTCGACTTTCTCAGGTCAAAAAGGAGATTTGTATAAGTTTCTTTTTTCTCGTAATGCCGAGGATCGATAATCGTCGCTTTATCTATGTTTTTAAGGTTAAGACCTGCCGCTAGATCTTTTATTTCCTTTTCGGCTCCGATAAGGATAATGTCGGCAACGCCGTCACGCAACAACTCATCCGCTGCTTTTATTGTTCGTTCTTCTGTTCCTTCCGGCAATACGATGCGTTGTTTGTTCGCCTTGGCTCTTTCTACTATTTGCTTTATTAATTCCATGATATATAATGTTTTATATTTATTTTTTAAAGATTGATAATTACTATTTTGTAAAGTTGGGCAAATATAGTAAAAATTGTAAAGCCGACTTTGCATTTTAACGGTAAAAATATATTCTAATGTGAAATAAGTAAAAAAAGGATGAGAAAGGAGTTTTATATACTACATTCGGCTTGGTAATGAGTACATGAGAATGTTATATATAATTATATATCAAACTATTAAATACATTTTCTTCCTTATTGTTTTACAGCACACAGTATAGTTTCTTTTATGAGAAACAGATTTAGTTGAATTTTATTAATGATTGAATATTTTTTTGAATGACATTGTTATGTTAAATAAATGTTGTAGCTTTACGCTGTAAAGAATAAACTTATTGTAAGTTTGTAATAATAAGATGCTTTCTTTACAAACAATTTAAAAGAACAAACAACCTTACAAACATTTGTAATTAAACTAAGAAAAATATAAGCTAATAGTTTTTTTATAATTATTTTCATGATATAGACGGTGAAAGAAATGGGAATGAATTTCCTCATCCGCTCACTATCGGGACGAAAAAAAAATGCTGCAAAGAGGGACATATTCCCTCAATTTCGTCGTTACCGTCATCCGGAATTAAATATAATGAAAATTAATAGCCGCTACTGAAAGTCAGCTTTCTTGCGCCTATCTAATTTTCAAAGGAGGGATTAAGCAGAATTGAATTTTTAATTCTTGCGTCACTCTATCTACGAAACAAAGAAAATGTATCGCCAAGTTCATTATTATGGTCGAATACACGCTTTCGCAAACGTATTTTTTTTTGCAACCCGTAACTGTCCGAAGGGCGTAGTAACGAGTCTGTAACTCGTAATTTATTAAACTAACTATCATACGCAAAACTTTTATTAAACGAAAAAGAAGATGAAGACAACATTAGCAGTTTTATTTTTGAGCCTGTTTTTTATAACAGGCGGAATAACGGAAATCAGCGCCCAGGTAACCATCGGCACAGGGGAAGAAACCGTAAAAGGGGCGCTACTCCAACTGAAAGAAAAAGAAAGCATTACCGATGACGCGTGCAACGCGTACAGGGGATTGGGATTGCCGCGCGTGACCCTGTCCGATAAGCGCCAGCTATATCCGATGTTCCTGACCGACCCCGACATTGCTACTTCGGGACCTAACGCGGAATACACGGCAAATAAAGCCACGTTGGATAAAACGCATACAGGGCTGATTGTTTACAACTTAGTGGAAGATGAAGACAAAGATTTGTGCCTGGGTCTCAACCAGTGGGACGGCGAGCAATGGACTTGCTTCCAGCAAAAACCGACCTCCGCCCAGTTTACTTTCGACTGCGCCTCTATCGCCGTGATGGGCGACTATGGCGATGGCATCGCGCTAAACAGTTCCCACTACATAAGGCTTCAACTGAATGTAACGCGCGTAGGCTCATATTCCATCTCGGCGACATCTACTCCCGACAACGGCTATTTTTATGAAACAACAGGGATTTTCTACTCTACCGGTACGTTTACCATCACCATTCCCGGCACAGGACAGCCTGTAACGCACACACAAGGCGTGGATCTTGTCAATCCCGGCGATGACACCCCCGATCATTTCACGTTAACATCATCCGGCGGCGGAGCGGATTGCGCCTTCGATGTGAATGTGCGTTCCACAGCGGCGCATCCTGAGTTCACCCTCGACTGCGCGGGTACGGTCGTAAAAGGAACGTATTTTGAAGACCAGCCATTATCGTCCGCACCCAGTCCTATAAACGGAGAATCACACCAATTGGTGATAACCCTTAAAGATATTCCGGCTTCCGCTTTAGGTTCATTGGCTACTGTGGAGACCAACTCGGTGGATGGTTTTTCATTCAAAGGTTCGGCTATTATCAGCTCTTACCCCGCGCAAACCATCACTATACCCGGCACAGGCGTGCCGCGCGGACTGAATGACAAGGTGCTTACAATCACCTCCAACAGCGAAAGTTCAACCGCTTCCTGTTCTGCGACTGTTTACATGTTGATTCCCGCGAAACGCTTGATGGCTGTCGGTCAAACACAAGTTCTTGATATCGTTTATGGATACAATCCTGCCAGAAATACGACACGAAACCCGAAAAACTGTTTCAATACGTTGCTTACCGATAAAGATAATTTCGGATATAGCCAATGGTCTATTCTAAAATTCGCGGGATTTAATAATGTGGGATCCGGTAGAGATAATAATTTTATACCAAATACAAACCCTGATAGCTGGGCAGACGATGGCAGAGATATAATTGGGCTTGAAATAGCCGGTTGGCGAAATATGTCCGCCGCGAAGTTAGAATCCTTATTGATGGGCTTTAACGGCAAGCCTAAAATAGACATTTTTATGATGGGATATACAGGGCTTCCGGCGGATGCGTTAGCTGAATATTTTCGTAGCACTCCGACAGCTGATGCGGCGCTTGATCAGGCAAAATGTCAAAAGTTGGTTGATTTTGCAAAATCAGGAGGTATCCTGATGGTTTGCCAAGAGTTACCAATATCAAACAGAAACTTTTTGAGGTTGTTTTTTAACGACAATACAATTAATACCGGCTCAGGCGCAACCGCGGGAGCAAACTATACATTGGGATTCAATTTAGGCAATATGCCCGCCGATATGAGACCCTATTACTGCTATGACGATGACCCTATCTTGAAAGGACCATTCGAAAATATCTTAGGGAGAAACTGGGGCGAAGACGCATCAACTACTGTTTATGTAACATATTTACCATTGGACGAGGTTGTTATATATTCGGGTGCAAGGGAAATAGGTAATACATCAAGACCTGCGGATGGAGTAACCATATTCCGTCATAAGGAATATCCGTTCGTATTTATTGGCGATGCGGGTTTTAATTCTTCCGAAGCCAGAACTTACTGGAACACAACCAGTAGTGTTTGTCCTTTTCAATTGACAAGCAAAGTAATAAACGGTAAAACATATAATAACTATCCGACATATCGTTTCAATTTCGGCGGCTCGGGCAACAGGGTTTATAATACAACTTTTACGGCAAACGCTTTCGCATGGTGTATCTATCAGGCGGAAGAATATAGAAGAGCTCATCGATAACAAAAGATAGGAGAAGGCAGCATCTCCGCCCGGCTCTTCTTCTTGACAATGAACGGTCAATAATAAGCAGCCAGCTCTTAAATCCTCCTTGGGGATTTAAGGGTTTTTTGTATCAGGAATGTGATGCGTCGCGTCTCTACAGGTAATGTGAAGTTTGCCGCTTCGCTAAATTTTTCCTCGGAAGTTAAGTATTCATTTTTTAGATGCTTGGATGCCTGTACTTATTGACAATTTATTACCTTTGTTGCAAAATTTTTAAATTATGGGCACTTATACTAATTTCAAGAAGTATCTTCAAGATGAATTGGCTGACATTCAGTCAGCCGGATTGTATAAAGACGAGCGTATCATTACCTCGCCTCAAGGAGCGGCTATCAAATTAAGTACAGGACAAGAAGCACTTAACTTTTGCGCTAACAATTACCTCGGCTTATCCGACAATAAAGAATTGATTGAGGCGGCAAAAGAAGCAATGGATTCGCGCGGCTTTGGTATGTCATCGGTACGTTTTATCTGTGGTACTCAGGATTTGCACAAGCAGCTTGAGGCGGCGATAGCAAAATTCTTTGGCACGGAAGACACTATTTTGTACGCGGCATGTTTTGATGCCAACGGAGGTGTTTTCGAACCTTTGTTGACCGATCAGGACGCCATCATATCCGACTCTCTGAACCATGCCTCCATTATCGACGGCGTCCGCTTGTGTAAGGCTGTACGCTATCGTTATGCGAACGCGGATATGGCAGACCTTGAAAAACAATTGAAACTGGCGCAATCGCAACGTTTCCGCCTTATTGTTACCGACGGGGTATTCTCAATGGATGGAAATGTGGCGCCGATAGATAAGATATACGAACTGGCGCAGAAGTATGACGCCATGATTATGGTTGACGAATCGCACTCGGCGGGAGTGGTCGGCAAAACCGGACGCGGAACTACCGAGCAGTTTAATCTTCGGGGTCAGGTTGAAAT
>JAISKQ010000077.1 GCA_031260865.1 Prevotella sp. | reverse complement strand
TCAATTCTTTAATATACATCAATTGATATGAAAAGATTAATTTTATTATTTATAAGCATACAATCCATTGCCTTCGCTTTTGGTCAACAACAATTTCAATTGAAAGGCAAAGTGGCGTCGACTGACGGGGAACTGCTCCCCGGAGTAAGTGTTTCTGTTGACGGAACGATAAATGGAACAATGACTGATAACAGTGGAAATTATTCGTTGTCCGTGAAAACGGGCGATAGAATCATATTCTCTTACGTCGGTTTTATTAAACAAACAGTTAAGATAAACAATCAAAAGGTTCTGGATATTTTTCTCGAAGAGGAACAAACAGCGCTGAATGAGGTAGTGGTTCTTGGTTATCAAGGCAATGTGAAGAAAATAACATTGACGGGAGCTGTGAGCGGCGTGTCGGCAAAAGAAATACAGAATGTGCCGACATCCAGCGTGCAAAACGCTTTGTCGGGAAAGTTGCCTGGATTCTTTTCGCAGCAACGTTCGGGGCAACCGGGTAAAGACGCTTCCGATTTCTTTATTCGAGGAGCCAGTTCGTTGAACTCCGACGGAAACCAACCGTTAATCATTGTGGACGACGTGCAATACACTTATGATCAATTATCGCAGATCAATGTGAACGAAATAGAAAGTATTTCGATCCTTAAGGATGCTTCTACAACAGCTATCTACGGTATCAAAGGAGCGAATGGCGTGTTGATCGTGAAAACCCGTAGAGGCGAAGAAGGTCGTCCTCGTATAAATGTGCGGGCTGAAGGCGGTTTGACAATGCCGGTTCGCACCCCTAAATTTCTGAATGCTTATCAGTCGGCGTCATTGGTAAACGAAGCCTACGATAACGATGGCTTGACGAGCAGCAGACCGTTTAGCAGCAGCGACCTTAATCTGTTTCAAACAGGGACGGATCCTTATGGACATCCGGATGTGGATTGGTATCACGAAATATTCAAAAATATTGCTTCCCAGCAAAATATGAATGTGGATATATCGGGTGGTTCCAACAGGTTAAAATACTTTGTGACAGGTGGTTTTTTCTCTCAAAACGGTTTAACTCGTAATTTTGAAGATCCTGCCGAAGAAGTAAACACAAATTATTTTTACCGGAGGTTTAACTTCCGTTCCAATTTGGACTTCAATGTAACTTCCACAACAAAAGTACGGTTGGATATGTCGTCCCGTTTTATGAATATTAATGAGCCGAACAGCTTAAACGCGGTAGGAGAAATCTATAACTTTAAGAGTATGACCCCATTCTCAGCGCCATTAAAAAATCCGAATGGAACTTATACCTATCATAATTATTTCTTAACGGACAGTAAAAGCCCTACGCTGAACGCGCGTTTGGCTAATGAAGGTTATGCCCGTACAAGGAGATTCGACTCTAATATTTTGTTCGATGTAACTCAGAATTTCGATTTCATTACCAAAGGGCTGTCCGCTATGGCACGCGTGGCATATTCCAGTGTGGATGAAAACTACAGAAGGATGAGAAGAGCCAGTGATATGTACCCGACCTATCACTATAATAGTGTTAGCGGCGCATATACAATAAATCCTACGGCAAACTCCTACGCTTACGAAAAATATATTTTGAACGCGGGAGTAAACAGGGCTGTCAGGGATGTAAATATCCAGACTTTCTTGAATTATGATCGGACATTTGCCGATAGCCATACGGTCAAAGCCATGGTCTTATATAACAAACAAAGCCGTACCAGAGATGCCGAATATTTAGTTGGCGCTGAAGTTCCTTCTAAATTTGAAGGATATACGGGTCAGATCCACTACAATTATAAAAACCGGTATCTGCTTGATTTCAGCGGAGCTTACAATGGAACAGACCGTTTTGATAAAGATCATCGTTTCGGCTTTTTCCCTGCCGCCGGCATAGGATGGAATATAGCAGAAGAACCGTTCTTCCAAGAAAAGTTCAATAATAAAGTTGATATGTTGAAGCTCAGGGTGACTTATGGCTTGGTCGGGTCTGATGTGACGCCGGGTAACCGTTATCTGTACAAGCAGATATACGAAAAAGACAACGATGGATACTCTTTTGGCGAAACGCCGCAAAGTGTGGAGGCTTATAAAGAAGGAACATTAGGTAACGAATTTGTCACATGGGAAAAGAACCGTAAATTCGATGTTGGTATCGATGCCAATCTATTCCATAACAAAATATCGTTCGTTATAGACTACTTTTATGATTACCGTTACGACCAGTTAGTAGAACGAAACGACGTATCTCAGATACTGGGTATCGGATTGCCTCGTACAAATATAGGGGAAACCACAAACCGGGGTTTTGACGGACAAATCACTTTTAACCACAAATTCGGCGAGGTTAATTTCAATACCAGCCTCGTGTTTTCTTATGCAAAGAACAAAGTTAAATATAAAGCCGAAGCGCAACAAAGGTATGCTTGGCTAACCGAAACCGGCAAGCCTATCGATCAACCATTTGGTTATACATGGGTTGGCTATTATTCACAAAAAGACGTCGATGAAATTAACGCCGGTAATCCGAATAAAATTCCTGTGCCGAATATCGCGGTTTTGGCGGGAGACTTAAAATATCAAGATTTGAATGGAGACGGTATTATTGATGACTTTGACAAAGGAGCTATTGGCAGGCCAAACTTGCCTACCACTACACTTGGTTATACAATAGGCGGATCATGGAAAGGCTTTTCTTTAAGCTTATTGTTCCAAGGATCATTCAATTACAGTTTCAGCGTGGTTGGGACAGGTATCGAATCCTTTAAGAGCCAATTCCAGCCAATTCACTTGAAACGTTGGACTCAAGAAAGATTCGATAACGGAGAACCTATTGAATTTCCTCGTTTGACAACCAATCTTTCCACGATTAGTAGTAGTGAAGCATATATGTCAAACTTTTGGCTGGTGGACGCGTGGTATATCCGCCTAAAAAGCATCGACCTTGGTTACGAATTGCCTAAAAGCATTTTGCCTAAAGGAATCAATAGCACGCGCTTCTATATGAATGCTTATAACTTGTTTACTAAAACGAGTTACGATAAGTATCAACAAGACCCTGAAATTCGGACAAACTCGGCGGGTGACGCGTATATGAACCAACGGGTTATAAACTTCGGAGTTCAGATGTCATTCTAACAATGTTATTATATGATCTGAGGTTATAATTATAAATTATAGCCTCGGATAATATATTTGAAAAAGTATATTCTACGATAGATTTTAATACAAGAAAATATTTTTTGCAACTTAAATTTAGAATATTATGAGAAGATTTTACAATTTTATCAAACGCTTTAAAAGGTTATATAAACCCTTGTTAGCGTTATTTCTGATCTGCATATTCCTGTACGGTTGTTTCAAGCTGAAATCACTGGATCATCCTACCACCGCGCAATCCAATAGCTATTTTGACGTGACTTTTGTTTGTGAACATAATAATCCTATCAAAACAGAAGGAAGGGGTTACTTCGGGGCGCTTTTACCTAAAGGATGGAGGGCACAAGATTATACGGATTTTATAGTGCATTTTCCTACTCCAAGCGAAAATGTGACAGGGCGTTTATGCTATGACCAATACTACACGGATCGTTTGGAGGCGGCTTATCCTGCTCCAGCCGAATATTATTGGTGGGGAGGACGTTCTATCGACGAACTTGAGATATTGCATAGCGATACGAATAAAAGTGACGATTTCACTTTCACTTTCCGCATATATACCAATGACAAAACCGGAAATTTTACCCTTAGATATGTTATAGGTACTGATGGCAACGGTGAAAATCCGGTTAGTAATGGAAAGTACGTGGATGAACAACGGACGATTACGATTACTCCGGGAAACCTATTCCCTATGCAAAAAAATCCTAATTGGGAACTTTTACCGAATAGGGGAGAAGCCGCGAATGTGAAATTTTATTCCGATAAGGATTACAATGGATTCTACACTCGTTGGTACGGATGGACAGGCGGCGATATAGGAAGATCCGCTCCATTGGGCGATGGGCGTAGTATATGGGTATGGGGCGATTCTCATACAGGACAAGTAACTTCAGGTAGAATCAGACAATCCAGTCAAGCTCAGTTTGAACGTAATTTTGTCATATTACAAGACGGGGAAGACTTTAGCGCGTTCAAGTTATTGAACGAAGGTGCGCCGGATGGGAATCCCAGTAAGATTAAGGAAATGGTGATACCGACCGATGATAATGGTAGTCCGCTGGGTAAAAATGATGTATGGTACTGGCCTCAAGGCAGTACGGTTTTCTATCGCAACGGCGTTCCCGAACTCCAGATGCTTCTTGCCCGCACAGGAAATGACGGAACAGGAGGAATGTGGGGAATGCAAGGAATTTCCGCCGATGTAGCCATATTCTCTCTACCCGACCTCAAGTTGAAAGAGATAAAAAAATATAAGCACCGGACGGTAAATCTCGAAAAAGGCGGTAGCCGGTATGGCATGGATTTTGGCGGATATGTATTTAGGGATGACGATGGAGTCGTGTATATATACGGCTATTGCGATATAGAAGGTATATGTACCAGATATGGACTCGTCGCCCGCGTAACCGATGGAGACCTTACGGGAGATTGGGAGTTTTATAATGCCCAGACACAAGTATGGTCAACCGACGTATCATGGCAAAATGATCTTGCGAATTGGGAAAAAGCGACTATTGCGAAAGACCCTGTGTTCGTATTCAAAGACGGCGGTAAATATTTTGGTATTACACAGCCGGGCAGGTGTTTCAGCGAAAATATTACTCTTTATGAAGCGGATTCTCCTTATGGTCCGTTTAAAAACAGTAAAGTAATAGGTGTATTACCGCCCGAAATAAGTTCTCAAAATTCATTTTTCTGCTCTTTGCTTGCCATTCACCCACAGTATTCTAAAAATGGGGAATTATTCTTTTCCGTCAGCAAAAATTATCAGGATAACAAAACATGGTATGGCGTTCCCGGATCTGCCGATACTTATCTTCCTTATTTCTTCCGTGTGAAAAACTGGCGCGATAAACTGAATATTTCCGATGAAAAAGATGCTACTGACAATAAAGGAATTCTGACAGCTCAATATGACGACGACATTGAAAACCTGACCGACAATAGTGAAACAACAATATATTCAGCTTCAGCCGGTTCCGCATGGATACAATATGAGTCTCCTTCGTCTATAAACCTGAGGCGTTATACAATCACATCTGCGAATAATGATCCGGATAAAGATCCTCTTCACTGGAAACTCTTGGCTTCTAATGACGGCGTAAATTGGACGGTAATTGACGAACGATATTACGCGGAATTTGAAGAACGTCTGCAAACGGTCAACTATAATGTGTCTGTCATTGGCGATTTCACTTATTTCCGCCTTGAGATTTTAGCGACAAAAGGAGGCGCAGGCTTACAAATGGCAGAATGGCAGATGTTTGGCGGTTTTGGCTACCAAATGGGCGTCGCGGCGGAATTGGAAGATGTATCTATTAACGGAAAATCCATACCGATAGAAGATGTGATGAATATAACCGTATTGCCATCCGAAAGGTCGGATATACAGATAGCGTTGACCGCCAAAGACAAAGGAACTATAAGTGGTGTAAACAGCAATTTTACAGCGACAGTAGATAAAGCGGGGATACAAAAATATACGATAAAAGTAGTATCCGAAGACGGATTGAGCGAAAAAGAGTATCAATTAATCATCAACAGCTGGTTTGCTTTCGACGACATTATCAAAGTAAAATGGAACAATACCCTTATGCTCTATCTCAATAGGCTGGCAGAATATAATATTTCGGCTTACCAATGGTATAGGAATGACGCCGCGATGAGTGGAGAAACCGGTAAAAGCTATTCCGCGGGGGCTAAAAAGTCCGATTTATTAGATCCGGGTTCAACGTACTATGTGAAGTTGATGACGCCTGACGGAGAACTTCGTTCCGAAGCAAAATCGGTGATGCTGAAAAGCATGACGGTGCAGGCATATCCTAATCCGGTTAAATCAGGGGAATCGTTGACCATTGTCGCCGATATTGATAGCGATATGTTGGATGGAGCGTCAATAGATATCTACACCATGCAAGGAAATAAGATACATACGGTTAAATTGCAAGGTCAGACAACGACAATCACAATGCCTTTATACACAGGTGTATATATGCTCAGATTCAAAACGAAAAATAATTTTGAAGAAACGCTGAAAGTTATTGTTAATTAAGATATTTAGTCAATTACGAATATTATAAGGAATTATGAAAAATATCATATTAAAAAATAGTGCTACTCTTTTCGTTTTACTTATTTCAATTTCTACAGCTTTCTCCCAGAATAGTAAACACGAAGTGTCGATGTATGTGGGTGGAGGATTGTCAACCCTGACATACGAAACCGAAGTAGGGAAACGGGACAATGTAGCCGGAGGTAATTTGGGTATAGGATATACTTATTTTTTCATCGAAAACTTCGGTTTGAATACGGGAGTAGAGCTTGCTCTTTATAAAGCTAATGCAAAAGTGAACCAATTCAATAATGTGACGCAAGCCCTTGTGGATCATACCGACGGTGAATTGTATGACTTTTATTCTTTAGTGAAAAATTATGAGGAAAAGCAGAATGCGACATACATATATATTCCTTTAATTTTGCAGTTTCAACATGGAGGAAAGAATAAACTGTATGTGCAAGCCGGAGCTAAAATAGGAATACCTGTGGCGGGAAAAGCTAAGTCTTCGGCAGCTGAAATGATCAATAAAGGATTTTTCTACGATACCGCCAATTGGGGAGAAACTCAAGAGTTTAGGGGATTTGGCGCATTTGCCAACTATTCAAGTGAACAAGATGTTGATTTTAAAGTTGCTTATTCGCTAAGCGCCGAATTGGGTATGAAATGGAAGCTGAACGACAAATTGTCGCTATATACCGGCGCTTATGTTGATTATGGATTGAATGATATTGTCAAAGGAGAACGTAATAAAAGTTTTACGGAAATCACAGAAACTTCGGAGGCGGTTGTTATCCGAAATAACAGTATTCTTAATTCATCCATTGGATATGGGAGCAATACACTTACTCAAAAATTGACCGATAAAGTAACGCCTATTAGTATTGGCTTTAAAGTTAGATTAGCTTTAGGATTGTAAGATTGTCATTTTTATTATTCACAAAGTCTGGATATGCGAATATGTTTTTATTCAGACTTTGTGTTTTTTGGACGCCAATTATTCGTATATTCCGTTTCATATCCACACACATCAATTATTATGAAAAAAATCATCGCGATACTATTTATCTTTTCATTATCAACTGTGGCTGTCAATGCCCAGTTAAAAGATTTAGTACAATATGTAAATACCTTGCAAGGCACCGATTCTCATTTCGGACTTACTTACGGAAACACTTATGCCACCACGGCAATGCCTTTCGCTATGCACACTTGGACGGCACAGACAGGAACTAATGGCGACGGATGGAAATATCAATACCGTGTTAATAAAATACGTGGTTTCCAACAGGCTCATCAATGCAGCTCGTGGACGAATGATTATGCCGTGTACTCGTTGATGCCGGTGGTAGGTGAACTTATCGTGAATCAAGAAGAAAGAGCCTCTGTGTTTAGTCATGCCAATGAGATAGGAAAACCTCATTATTACAAGGTAACTTTAGATAACGGTATAACGACCGAGATGGCTCCGACAACACGCGGGGTGCATCTGCGTTTCTCTTTTCCGAAGAATGGGGACGCTTATCTTGTGCTTGACGGATATACAAAGATGAGCGAAGTGAAAATAGATCCGCTGAAAAGACAAATTACAGGTTGGGTAAACAACCAGCGTTTTGTGAATAACTCGAAGAATTTCCACAGCTATTTTGTCATCCAATTTGATAAACCATTCGAAGCCTATGGTACATGGGAAAATCAAAAAGATGAAATATTTCCGAATGAACTCCAGCGTGAAGGGAAAGGTGTCGGAGCGTATCTGAAATTTAAAAAAGGAACAAAAGTACAGGCTAAAGCCGCGTCCTCATACATCAGCATGGAACAAGCTTGGCTAACGCTGAACCAAGAACTGGGTAGTGATGGTACTCTGGAAATAACGAAAGCTCGTGGAGAAAAAACATGGAACGAACTATTTAACAGAGTGATAGTCGAAGGTGGAACCGATGAGCAAATGCGGACGTTCTATTCTTGCCTTTTCCGTGCCAATCTTTTCTCTCGCAGGTTCTATGAACTGAATGAAAACAATGACCCTTATTATTACAGCCCGTATGACGGAAAAATATATACAGGATATATGTACACCGATAATGGGTTCTGGGATACATTCCGCACGCAATTCCCTCTGACAAACATCCTCCATCCCACTATGCATAGTCAATACATGAACGCGTTGCTTGACGCTCAGGATCAATGCGGCTGGTTGCCGTCATGGTCTCAACCGGGTGAAACAGGCGGGATGATAGGTAATCACGCTATCTCGCTATTGGCAGACGCTTGGGCTAAAGGAATACGCTCTTTCGATCCCGAACGCGCGTTGAAAGCTTATGCGCATGAGGCGATGAACAAAGGACCTTGGGGTGGAGCGAACGGACGTATTTTCTGGAAAGAATATTTTCAATTGGGATACGTGCCTTATCCCGAATCATTGGGTTCAACAGCTCAGACACTTGAATACGCATACGATGATTTTTGCGGCTACATTTTGGCTAAGTCGGTCGGAAATAAATTCTATGAAGGCGTTTTTGCGAAACAAATGTATAATTATAAGAATGTATTCGACACTTCCACCGGATTTATGAGAGGTAAAGATAAAGATGGTAACTGGCAAGAGCCTTTCGATCCGTTCGTATGGGGAGGTTCTTATTGTGAAGGAAACGCATGGCACTATACTTGGTCGGTGTTTCATGATGTACAGGGTTTAATTGATTTATATGGCAGTGACGAAAAATTTGTAACCAAAATGGACTCCGTATTTACTGTCCCTAATGTTATAAAACCAGGCACTTATGGCAGCGTAATACACGAAATGAGAGAAATGGAATTAGCCGATATGGGACAGTATGCGCAAGGCAATCAGCCTATACAGCACATGATTTATATGTACGGTTACGCGGGTCAACCATGGAAAACCCAGTATTGGGCGCGCCAGATAATGGATAGGCTCTATAATTCTACCGAAAAGGGTTATCCGGGCGATGAGGATCAGGGAGGAATGTCGTCTTGGTATGTTCTTAGCGCGTTAGGTATTTACAGCGTTTGTCCGGGTACGGACGAATATGTGCTTGGCAGCCCTTTGTTTAAGAAGGCGACAATCACAATGGAAGACGGGAAGAAGTTTGTGATCGAAGCGGCTAATAACAGCAAAGAAAATGTGTATGTACAGTCTGTAACACTGAATGGTAGCCCACTGAATAAAAATTATATCACTTTCAGGGATATTGCAAATGGTGGAACAATTAAATATGAGATGGGTAGCCAACCTAATAAAAACAGGGGTACAACGAAAGACGCGGCGCCATTCTCTCTTTCAAAGAAATAAACAGAATTTGATTCAAGACTGTTGCCTGATGATAAGTATAAACTGGAAATTACTTCATATAACAAAAAGCATATATGAAAACAAATATTTTGATCTATTTATCCCTTTTCTTTATTTCTTTTACATCTATTGAGGGACAAACAGAAAATGGCGATTACGCGAACAAAGTAAACACGCTAATCGGAACTAAAGGCGTCGGTTTGGCTTCGGGGTATCTCTATCCGGGGGCGACCTATCCGTTCGGGATGGTACAATTCACGCCGTCTTACTTTTCCAAACAAGCGGGATTTGTCATCAATCAGTTAAGTGGTGGAGGATGTGATCACATGGGGAATTTTCCGACTTTTCCGGTAAAAGGAAAATTAGAAGTGTCTCCGGGTAATATTCTTGATTACCGCGTAAATATCTCTCAGGAGAAGGGTCATGCCGGTTATTATGAAACAGCGGTTCAAGATGATATTAAAGCCGAACTGACGGTGACAGCGAGAACTGGTATGGCTCATTACGAATATCCTGCAGGTCAAAAATTCGGTACGGTCATTATTGGAGGGGGCATAGCTGCCACAAGTATTAATCAAGCGGCGATTGTAATCACAAGCCCTAACACCTGTGAAGGTTACGCCGAAGGCGGCGCTTTCTGTGGAATACCAACGCCTTACAAAGTCTATTTTGTCGCTGAATTTGATACTAAGTCTGTTGAATCGGGAACATGGAAGAACGATAAACTGATGACAAACACTTCTTTTGCCGAAGGAAATAATTCAGGCGTTTTCTTTACTTTCGATGTAAGTAAAAACAATATAATCCAGTATAAAATAGGCGTGTCTTATGTTTCGGTGGAAAACGCGAGGGAAAACCTGAAAGCGGAAAATACGGAATGGAATTTTGATAAAACTAGAGGACAAGCGGAATCAAGGTGGAATCACTATCTAAGTAAAATAGAAGTGAATGGAACGAATCCCGATCGTATTACTCAATTTTACACTCACCTTTACAGGACGCTTATTCATCCTAATATATGCAGCGATGTAAACGGGGAATACATGGGATCGGATAACAAGGTCTATAAATCCAGATCGAAACAATATACTTCTTTTAGCAACTGGGATACTTATCGCACACAAATTCAACTACTTTCTATGCTTGATCCGGATGTGGCATCCGATGTGGTAATTTCTCTTCAACAATTTGCCGAACAAGCAGGGGGTGGATTTCCTCGGTGGGTAATGGCAAATATAGAAACCGGCGTAATGCAGGGTGATCCGACTTCTATCCTCGTTTCAAACGCGTGGGCTTTCGGCGCGAGGAACTATGATCCGAGACCGATCTTTAAAATAATGAGAAAAGGCGCTGAATCACCCGAACTTAAAACTCAGAATGTGGAAGTCCGTCCGGGCTTGAATCAATATCTTGAGAAAGGTTATTATAACGCCTCTATACAATTGGAATATACTTCCGCCGATTTTGCCATAGCCCGCTTCGCTTTATATGCGTGTGGAGACGAATTTGCCAGCTGGCGATATTTCCA
This sequence comes from Prevotella sp., assembly GCA_031260865.1. Classification (GTDB taxonomy): domain Bacteria; phylum Bacteroidota; class Bacteroidia; order Bacteroidales; family Dysgonomonadaceae; genus Dysgonomonas. The sequence continues at coordinate 534 of JAISKQ010000077.1, read as the reverse complement.
TCATGCCCGTTCATGGAAAAACCTGTATAATCCCGAAACCGGATGGCTGCAATCTCGTCGCGCGGATGGATCATGGAAGCCTCTATCGGACGATTTCAGGGAATCTACTTATAAAAATTATTTTTGGATGGTTCCTTATAATCTCGGAGGACTGATAGAGATTATGGGAGGCAAGCAAGAAGCGGAAAAAAGGCTCGACGATCTCTTTAGAAGGCTCGACGCAGGCTATGGCGATGATTGGTATGCTTCGGGAAACGAACCCAGCTTCCAGATACCTTGGATATACAACTGGGTGGGACGACCTGATAAAGCTCAAAAAATAATAAACAGGATATTAAACGAGCAATATTCCAGTAAAATAAACGGACTTCCCGGTAATGACGATTTAGGTACAATGGGAGCTTGGTATGTGTTTGCCTGTATTGGCTTGTATCCAGAGATACCGGGGGTAGGAGGGTTCTCTATAAATACGCCGGTCTTTTCATCCGTTAAACTTCATCTGAAAAAAGGAGACATCGTAATAAACGGCGGTTC